>CAZSCZ010000065.1:0-12045 GCA_964605455.1 uncultured Spirochaetia bacterium | reverse complement strand
AGTATTCCCTATAACCTTTACTTTTCTTATAGTAATCTCTTTTGAGATTAAATTTATGGTAGCAACTAAAATCCAGATTATGGTTATTATAAATCTAAATTTTAAATTCATCAAATACTTCCCTCATTTGTTTAATATATTTTACAAGAGATTTTTTCCATATTATCTGTGATTTTATAAGATGTATTTGGTCGTGTTTACTCTACTGATGGAGTTTCTTCTTTTGTCTGAATCCTTTTGTCTCTATCCGCAATCGCATTATGCATAAGGGAGTGAAGAAAAGTTTGCGTAAGAATGTGATATAAATACCGCAAATCGTAGAATTATGGTATTTATTAATTTTTTTGTTATCTCTATTTAAATTCTTTTTCAAAGAGTCCTGTATGATTTATGCATTAGTGTAAATTTAAGCCTTCTCATATGTTATCCCTGCAAAAGCAGGGGATTTTTGTCCCAAAGAATGATGACTTCCTGCTGGTGCCTATCACTTTACTCATCATATCCGGTGAGTGTAGAGCCCGGAAAACTGTAAAATTTTCTGCATCTTGTTACTTAAATTACCAGAAATGCTTTCACTGAACCGGTGTTAAATAGAATCACTTTCAGATGGATTCACATTAGAATACATCATCAGCCATCTCATAAATGACTAATCCTGTTAAAATTTTAGGATAGAAATATGTGGATTTTTGTGGCATTTTTTCACCATGATTTGCTATCTTTATAATCTCACGAACTTTAGGCGGATTTAATATTATTGCTACTTGATATTTATCATATTTAACTTTCTCTATCGCTTCAGTAAAATCTTTTGTATAATCAATATAAATTTGATTTGAAATATCTTTCTTGGTTATATGCAATATATAATCAATTAATAGTGTATGAATTATACTTACATCCAACTTTTTCCAGACTTTTGATTTTTTTACTTTACTCATTTTCATATATGCTTCTTCATTCTTCAATGTAAGTAAAAAATAACGATTAATATTTTTGATATAGACTCCAAAAGCATGCATCTTCTGTCCAGTTTTTTTTAAATCCTCATACCATTCCTTTCTTATCTCTTGCTCCTCTTGCTTACTTGAAAAATTGTATACTTTTAAATGAAAATAATCTTTTATATGTTCAAGTAATGTCTTTAATTTCATTCCTTTTAAATTATATAAAATTCTGTGAGTAGGTAAAATTGAAAGCCCTTGGTGGTCCATATTAACAAAAAACATCATTATATAATCAACAGGATGCTCTACTTTGGGAGAAAGATTATATTTCTTCCTGTAATAATTTCTGTATTTAAGCATAGTTTGATATCTATGATGACCATCAGCAATATATATCAGCTTCTTTTTCATAATTTTTTGGATTTTTTTAATTATATCTGTATCTGTTACTTGCCAAAATTTATGATGCAAAGTCTCTGACTCCCTATAATTAATAATAGGTTTATTCTTTTTAATGAAATTATCAAGCATATTATCAATAACATTCTTTTTATCGTGATAAAGACCATAAATTGCGCTAAACTGCGTATTTGTGGCAATAGTTAAATTGTATCTATCTTCTAATGGCTTAGTCAATACCTCTTCATGAGGTAAAATCTTTCTTGCTTTATAATTTTGTAGCTTTACAAGCGCAATAAAACCTCTTATAGTTTTGACTTCATTAGAAAAAGGTAAAACATATTTCTGTTCATAAAGATAAATTGAAGGCACACTGTCTTTTAGCAATATTTTCTTTTTTTTCCATAAATTAAGATATTTCTTCGCTCTTGTATAACGGTTATTATTTTCTGTATCAGTTTTATATATTTTTCCAAGCGCGAGTCTTATAACATTATAAGAGCTTCTTCTATAAAATTCATTTTGATGTTTTTTATCAATAATATCGTAAGGCCAGCATAAGAATTCACCTGGTGATTTAAATAATTTAATCTTATATCTTAATCCCTTAAATGGGCGGATTTTATTCTTATTTATTATAGGTCTCATTATACATTTTTCTCCTATAATTTTACTACAGTATTCCTAAAATACTGCCAATTACTATATCTATTATAACAACTTGCATAGTCCGGTTTGAAATAATATCAAACTTTAAAAAGAGAAAGATAATTTAATCATATAAATTATAATTTCAACAAAAATTTAATTATCTGGGTAAATTTGTAAATAATTATTCCACAAAATAGGAGCTATCCGAAAGTTGATTTATAATTTTACATAAAATTGCAATCAATTTACGGCTTGTTTGGGAATAATAAAAATATTTTTAGAACATCAACTTATAAATTTAAAGGGTGAAACATAATCTCCATATTTGGCACGCGCATCTTCAAGTCTTCTCTTCTGGTCTGTTAGAACCTTGAATAATATTTCAGGGGTATCAGGAACTTTTGTTTTATATATATTTATAATTCTATCTATTCTCGCTAAATTCTCTGGTATTCTTAATGTAAATTGTTTTACATAATCCTCTTCTTTATATTCTTTATCTAAAATATGTTTAAAAAGCTTTTTCAGATCTTCATATAACGGGATATAACCTGTTGGTATTTTTAAAGCATCTACATCATTATGACATCGCAATTCCATCCATTTTATCCATACAGACTTGTCTGCTTTATCATTAAGGAAATTTCCATTTTCATCTTTTAAAAAGTAATTAACAGAAAAGATTTTAGGAAGTTTTTTAGCTTTTTCGCCAAACTTTAAATTATTTTCAATATATTTCCCAATTGAAATAGAAAGGAAATCAAGATTTGACATAGGATTAAATTTTCTAACACCAACTTTTCCCAAAGTAGCGGCTGTTGTTTCTGACTCAAGAGATGCACCTTTTGTAATTATTCCATGGGTCCAATCAAATGATTCTTCAACAGGAACTGAAGTATCGGAATCTCTTCCGCCGTAAATGATACCGCCTACTTCAACCCCATCAGGATTGTGTAAATTTTCATCAACATTTGGTAAAATCTCTAAGCTTAAAGTAAATCTTGCATTTTTATGAGAAGGCGGAATTTCTTTTCCTTGTTTATCTTTCTTTCCTTTATACCATTCTCCTGAATAGTTAAATCCTTTTTCAGGAACTTCACCTTTTCCTTCCCAAAAAGGTAAATTATCCTCAGTAACAAGGATATTTGAAAATATTATCTCATTAGGTGTATTAAGCACCTTCCATAAAATAGGGGCGTCCTTCTCTTTTATACCACCAACTATACCAAACATTCCTTTTTCAACATTTACTGCATAAACTTTATCATTTTTTACTCTAAGATATGAGATATCGTCGCCAACAATTTTTTCACCTGGCAACATTGAAGTGGATGTTTTACCACAAAGACTTGGAAATGCGCCTGTAAAATATGTTTTCCTGTTGTTTGGGCCTAAAACCCCCATAAGAAACATATGTTCTGTAAGCCATCCTTCCTTTGAACCACGTTTTATTGCAAGCCTCATTGCTAATTTCTTTAAACCAATTGTATTGCCACCATATTGAGTATTTGCACTATAAACAATATCTTCTTCAAGGTCTATATAAATTCTTCGTTTATCAATATTTTTTGAAACACCATTTTCAAGTTCACCTTCGCTATGGACAAATTTAAAAAAACTTTCTTGATTTTTCATATTTTGAAATTCCTTATATCCTTGCCGATATAACAATATTTCACTATGTGCAACATAAGGTGAATCTGTTATCTGAATGCAGGGAATAGAAAATATAGAGTTTGTAGGACCAAGGCAAAAGAATAAAATATACATTGTATGTCCCTGCATTATATCCTTCATTATGCTTTTAATCTCTCTTAACCCTTCTTCCCTATCAATTTTATTTAAATTAGGGTCAAAATAAATATCCTTTGGAACAAGAAATTTAGTATTCTCTTTATCACGTGCTTGGTCATCGTAACCATCAAAGTGAACAGTATGACCAGAAATTTTAAGCTTTTTTTCTTCTCCTGTAATTATTGCCTGCTCTTTTATATAATTTATATCCTCATTAGAACCATCACATATAAATATATCAGCAGGATTACATAACGAAATATGCTCTGCTAAAAATTTTTCAACATAAGGATTACATATTTTATTAAGTTTATTAAAATGTTCATCTTTTAATCTTGTTTTAAGAAATTCCTGCGAATTTCTATACATTGGCATCCTCCTACGATTAAATTTTGCTACAGAGACGCAGGGGTTAAAAAGTATTTGTTCTTTCTTTATAATATTTAGGACTTATTCAATTGTATAATTTAGTAAATTTTCACATTTTAATATCTTATTTATTTTTTAATTCTTGTGCCTCTGTAGATTTTAATCATCGTTGACTCCTCCCAAAAATTTTGAAAAAGATATGAGAATTAAATTTAAATGTCAATATATTTTTTGAATCTGTTTTAAAAAATTATCAATCATCCATTTTGCTGGTTCCCATTTGCTACTAAAATAATTATATTGACATCGTGCCAATTTTTTGGTAAATTCCTCAAAATGCTTGAAGAAAAACTAAAAGACCTTAAGGGGAGATATGAAGCACTTAAAAACCTTACTGAAATATATAAAGTGCGGCTAAAATCTTTTGAGGAACTTTCCAAAATAATAACTTCAAAGGTTTCACTTGAAGAAGCATTAAATACTACACTTGATTTAATTCTCAAACTTTTTCATGTCCCTTCAGGTTCTATAATGTTACTTTCGCCTGATAAGAAGTATATGAAAATAAGTGTAGCAAGAGGAGCTAAAGCTGATGAGATAAAAAAATTCAAGATAGAATTAGGCAAAGGGATAGCGGGGAAGGTAGCCCTGACTGGAAAACCAATGATTGTTTCTGATATTGAAAAATCGCCAGACTTTAATCGTGAGATAGGTGAATCTATTAATTATATTCCTAAAAATATTCTTTGCGTTCCAATAAAGATAAAAAATAAAGTTCTTGGTGTAATTGAAATAATGGATAAACCAGGTGGGGCATCTTTTAATAAAGATGATTTGAATTTATTAACATCTATAAGCAATACAATTGGTATAGTAATAGAAAATATAAATTTATACAGAACTGCTACCCAAAATGTTGCACAACTTTCAAAATTGATAGATATTTCTAAAATTATAAATACAACAATAAATCTTCAGGAGCTACTCCAGTATATTATGGATACAGCTAAAGAAGATTTAAAAGCTGAAGGAAGCTCACTTATGCTTATAGATGAAAAGAGGAATGAATTGTACTTTAACATTGCTACAGGCGAGGGTGGAGAAATATTAAAACAAATAAGAATTCCTATGGGAAAAGGTGTAGCAGGAATTGTAGCACAAACAGGAACCCCATTACTTATAGAAGATGCTATAAATGATCCAAGAGTTTTTAAAGCAGTAGATGAGCAAACAAAAATTACTACAAGAAATTTACTTGCTGTGCCAATGCGTGTAAAAGAAAAAATTATTGGTGTTCTGGAAGTAATTAATGCAATTGATAAACCTTGTTTTGATAAAAATGATTTGCAACTTTTTCAAGCATTCGCAGATCACGCAGGAATTGCTATCTATAATAGAGATTTGATAAATAGTTTAAAAGCAGCTAATAAAGAACTTAAACGAAGATTCAAAGAAATTAAGGCTATGTATCAAATTAATGAGCAACTTACAACAGAAACAGATTTAGAAAAGGTGTTTTATATAAGTACAAAGGTTATCTCTGAAATATTTGAGCTACAACGAGTTTCACTAATGCTTTATGATGAAACTGAAAACTGTTTAAAAATAAAATCAGCTATTGGAATAGATAAAAAAATTATACCAGAAATAAAAGTAAAACCAGGAGAAAGAATTGCAGGGAAGGTATTTAAACAAGATAAACCATTGTTAGTTAAAGATATGGATAAAGAAAGGCGGTTTGGAAAAAATAAGAAATTTAGATATAAAACTTCATCATTCATATCTGTCCCATTAAAAATACGGAATAAGATAATAGGTGTACTTAATGTAACGGATAAAAGAGATGGTGACCCATTTGATGAAAATGAGTTAATGACATTTATATCTATAAGTAATCAAATTGGTAAAAATTATGAGAATATAATTTATTATAATGAATTCTTGGAAAAACAACAAATAGAAAAGGAGCTAGAGATTACCAGGCATATACAGCAGCATGTATTACCAAAGGAATTTCCAAAAATTGAAGGCTTGGATATTTCAGCAGTAAGTATTCCAGCCCGTGAAGTAGGAGGTGATTTTTATGATTATATAAAAATAAATAAATTTGTTCATAGCTTTCTTATAGCTGATGTTTCAGGGAAAAGTATACCTGCAAGTATGTTTATGGCTCTATCAAGAAGTATAACAAGAGTTGAAGCCCATAACCTTATCTCCCCTGCCAAAGTGCTTGAAGAGTCAAATAAATATATATTCAGAGATTCTGAATCAGGAATGTTTGTTACAATGTTCTATGTGGTTTGTTACCTGGATGATAAAATTATTGAGTTTGGAAGCGCAGGGCATAATGCACAACTATTTTATAAAGCAGATACAAATGAATTTAAATTATTGAAGGTAAAAGGAATTCCACTCGGTGTTTCCCCTGATAGTAAATATATGGAAGATAAGATTTCATATAACAATGGAGATATATTAGTATTATACACAGATGGTGTTACTGAAGCAATGAATCAGGCAGGTGATGAATTTGAGATTGAACGATTGAAAGAAGTAATAATAAATTCAAAAAATTTAAGTGCTAAAAATATTCTTGACAATATATTTAAAAGTGTTAAAACTTTTACTCAAGGGACACCACAATTTGATGATATAACCCTGCTTGTAATTAAATTTGGGTAAAAACTATGAAAAATATCTACGAGTTAAAAGTCACCAGTAAGACAGAAAATTTGAAAACAATTGGTGAATTTATAGAAGATGCGCTAAAAAACGAAAATATTGGAGAAGATATAATTCATGAAATTCTTATTGCATCGGATGAGGCAGCTACAAATATTATTGTTCATTCTTATAAAAAAAACCCCAATGGATATATAAGAGTAAAATTAGTAGTAGAAAAAAAAAGGATAATTGTTTCGTTATTTGACAAAGGCATTACTTTTAATCCTGATAATATTATTTCACCAAATTTATCAAAAAAATTAGAAGAACGTAAGCTCGGAGGACTGGGTGTTTATCTTATGAAAAAATTTATGGATGAAGTTACATATTTTTTTAAAAACTCAAATTCCAGAAAAGAAAATGAAGTTAGAATGATAAAATATCTAAAATAAATATACAATAGTATTTTAAGGAGGAGAACATAATGAATTTAGAAAAGAAGGTCCCTGAAAGCAGAAAAGATGTTACTATCGTGTATCTTAAAGGAAGATTAGATGTTCATTATTCAGAAGAGATAGAAAATGAATTGAATAATCTTATAAGTCAAGGTAGAAAAAAGATTCTTCTGAACCTTGAAAATGTAGAGTATCTAAGTAGTAGTGGACTTAGAGTTTTTATTGCAATAAGTAGACGGCTTAAAGAGGTTGGTGGTGAACTTAAATTAATGAAGTTAAATGAAACTACAAAAAAGATATTTAAAATTGTAGAACTTACTGATATGTTTGATATTTATGAAACTCAAGAAGAAGCTTTAAAATCTTTTTCGTAAAGATGCTAAAATTAAATTATCTAAAGTTTCCTGTTCAGAGTCTGTAAATGAAAGAAATTTTAATACAGTTTCACCTTTTAATTTGTCTGAAACAATTGCTTCTTGTTCAAATTCAATGTTATTATAGTTATATTTTATTATTAAATGATCATTTTTAAATAATGGAATTTTTGTTACTATTCCTATTCCATTAGAATGAGTTAAATTTATCAATTTACAAGGATGAGGTTTTGTATGAAAATTTGTTATATATATAAAACTTGCATCAAGTTCAGATATTCTGGGTCTTTCCACTCCATCAGTTTTTTGTTTACGAAAAAATCCCATTATTTTTCCTCTTTTTCTTTATTATCGTTTTCTATTTTCTTAATCTTTAGTTTTTTAATAAGGAATATGTCCTGATGATTCCTAAAATATTAATTGTAGATGATGAACAGGAGATATGTGACATAATAACAAAGGTTTTAAGTGCTGAAAATTATATATGCGATTCAACAACATCTATAGATGAAGCTAAAAAATTAATAGAAACAAATTCATATGATGCTATAATTTCAGATTTAGTATTTCCTGAGGGGTCAGGAATTGATTTGCTTAAATATAAAAATGATGTTTCTCCAGAAACGATGTTCATTCTTTTGACAGGTTATGGGACTGTAAAAACCGCCTTAGAAGCATTGGAAATGGGCGCGTTTGATTATATTTCAAAGCCATTTAAAAATACAGAACTTCTAATGGTTACTCAAAAAGCTATTCAAACTAAAAATCTAATGGTGGAGGAAGAGGCTCTAAAAAAAGCAATCGCATCTCAAGATCAATTTGGATTAATCTACAAAAGTAAAAAAATGGAAGAGATAGTCCAGCTTGCTCAAAAAGTTGCAGAAAGTGAAGTTGATACAATCCTTATTGAAGGTGAAACAGGAGTAGGTAAGGAAGTGCTTGCAAAAGCTATACACAAGTTTAGTAATAAAGCTAATAAACCATTTATAGAAATAAACTGTGCTGCTTTGCCTGAAACTTTGCTTGAAAGTGAATTATTTGGACATGAAAAAGGTGCTTTTACTGGTGCAAATGAAATGAAACGTGGACTCTTAGAAATTGCAATGGGTGGAACAGTCCTTTTAGATGAAATAGGAGAAATCCCTCATACTATTCAGGTAAAACTTTTAAGATTTGTAGAAGATAAAACTTTTTTTAGAGTAGGTGGAACTAAAAAAATTACAGCAGATGTTAGAATTATTGCCTCTACTAATAGAAATCTTGATGAAGAAGTAAAAAAGGGAAATTTCCGAACTGATCTATATTACAGACTTAAAGTTATCTCTTTCTATATCCCACCTTTACGAGAAAGAAAAGAAGATATTTTAGCATTAATTGAATATTATTTACAATATTATAATAAACTCTTTCATAAAAATGTAACTAAAATTACTCCAGAAGCACGTGAAGTCTTCCGAGAATATTATTGGACCGGAAATGTAAGAGAATTGAAAAATGTAATTGAAAGAATAGTATTACTTGAGGACGACGATACTATTGCACTTAGACATCTTCCTTTAGAAATGTTAACTTTTCCAAATATTAAAAAAGATTATATCAATGAAAGAGAATTACAAAAAATTGAACCACTCCAAGTTGTGGAACAGAAATATATAGAAAAAGTTCTAAAATTAACAGGAGGCAATAAATCAAAGACAGCAAATTTACTTGGCATAAGTAGAAAAACATTATGGGAAAAAATAAAACGATACAAAATTACACTATAAATATTTGTTGTTACGAAAGTAAACAATTTATAATTTCTTATATATATATAAATAAAAGTATTTCCTTATAGAGTGTAACTTTTTGTAACATATTTATTAGCAAATAATCTTTTTTTGAAAAAGGATTTATAATCAAAAATGTTATAATTATTGATATAAAAAGAATTATAAAAAAGCAAAATAATGTGCAAAATTTGGCACATATTTTGCTATATTATAAGGAGGTAAATATGTCAAAACAAAAAACAGAAAATAAAGAAAAATATGCGGAAGCAGAAAAAGGAAACATAATTGAATATTTAAAAAGTATTATGGTAAAAATAGAAGACTTAAAAAAGATTGAAAAGCATATTAGAATAAAACTTGTAGATGAACATTACAAAGAATATGAAGACCTTGTAAAAAATATTAATCTTGTGTATGAAGTATTCAAATATTCAAAAAATGTAACAGGAATAATAAATTTATTGGAAGCTATTTACAAATTTGAAGCAATTTTTCATTCAGATATTACCACACTAATTATAAAAATGGCAAATGGAAAATATTACGCAAATATTCATGTGTATGTTCCTATAAGTATGAGCACATTTGATATTATAAAATCAGAACTGCTTAAATTATGTGAAAAGATAAGAAAAAAGGAAAAGAGAGAAGTCTTAGATTTTTCGTCTTCAGGTTTAGAAGCTGATAGCTTTGTAAAAAATGATAGAATAGCAGGGAAACTATTATTACCACTTTATGTATCAAATAGAAAATTAGGAATGTTAATTTTCTATTATTTAGATTATAGGAGGGTTCGTGCACGTGATTAAATGTATATATTGTAAAGAAGAAATTAAATTAACTGGAATTAAATTTTATGCCCTCATAGCCCCCTTTTATACTTTAAGTCCCTCACTTCCTAAACACAAAACCTCTGTAGCTTCTACAAATTAGCCTTGTTTAATATACCCCCTATATTAAACAAGGCTGCCCCCTTTTTTTATTTACTTAATAAAAAAAATAAAAATTGACAGAATTCGTTCTCTCCCCACCAAAAAATTACTGGATAAACTTGCACAAATGCTTTAGGAGAAAAAAATAGTAACAAGGAAAACTTGATTTTTAATATGTATATTATATTATTATTTTAAATATATAACTATGGTGAACGAGAAATGATAAAAATAGGTAGCATTATAAAAAGCTCACGCTGGCCAGAACCTATTGAAATAAAATTAATAGAAAAATCCGGAAAATATATCCGTATTGTTGGTGTTACTACCTATTCTCGTTCTCATATTGACCAATTAATACCTGAGAAAGAATTTTTAGAACTTACCACTGTGGATTTAAAAACCAATTTTAATGAGGAGGCCTGGAAAGTTTTTCTTGCCCTGGAAACCATTCGGTATCGTTTTGCATCATTATATGACCCGTTACTTGCAATGAATACATCAAAAATTGACCCTTTTGGAACCAGGATTTTTTGCCACAATAGATATGGTTAAGGAATCCATTAAAAATAAAGATAACCCTCTATTTATCCGACGAATTAAAGAAGATTTAAAAGATTTTGAAGGCAAACCACTTTTTTTACCAAGAAATGTAATTACAAAAACATTTAAGTTAAAAATTCACTCACCTAAAGAGAGGGACCTTTATAATGCGTTATCTAAATATGTTGAAACACAATATAATAAAGCTTTAATGAAAGATAAAAAAAGAAATATTGCATTTGCATTAATTATTTTACAGCGTCGTTTAGCTTCAAGCACTTATGCTTTATACAAATCCTTGGAAAGAAGAAAGAAACGGCTGGAAGAATTATTAAAAGGTGTAGAAAAAAGAAAAGACCCCTTTCAATATAATAATTCTGTCATTTAATGATTAATTATGATATTCCCTGGAACCCTAATAGACTGGAACAGCGAATGGGAAGAATTCATAGATATGGACAACAAAAAGAGGTGTTTATTTTTAATCTTGTTGCAGAAGATACAAGGTAAAAGAAGTTAAAAAAGAACTAAAAAAATTAGAAAATGAATTAAAAGAATCAGTTAGAGAATTATATAGGAAAATTCTGATACCAGAGAAAGATGGATTAAAAGAAATAGATATGGGTGGTCCTATTTATGGTGAAACAAATAATCTTGTGGATGAATTATATGAAGTAATATGTAGTGAAGGGATAATATTAGATAAGATAGCTCCAATGAAGAAGAAAGAAAAATAGCAGTAGAGAAAGAAAAATTAAAAGACAAAGTGCATCTTAAATTTTGTATTCCAAGAGGAAAAGTTGCTAACCTTCTGGGAATAATGAATTTTTTGCAGAATAAATTTGAAAATTTAGACATAGAACTTACAGCAACAAGTGGTTTTATATCAGAGCAGGATTATGAGGACAAAATAATGGAAGCGTTCAGACAGATGGGGGTGAAAGTTAATGAAGGTAAAAAGTAAGGGTGATTCAATAATATAGTGACAGAGAATGAAAATGATACTATAATCCAAGAATTTTTGATATTTAATAAATTAAATTCCATTCCCACATTTTTTTAGGGTGCTAAATTTAATAAAGTTGTGCACCGTCCCTCATTTATTTTTTCTTGTGCCAAATATAAGGTTCAATGCTTCTAACCGT
>CAZSCZ010000064.1:0-12089 GCA_964605455.1 uncultured Spirochaetia bacterium | reverse complement strand
AAGATTATCTTCTGAGAATTTTATCAACTTCATTCAAGACATCGTTAACAGAGATTTCATTTAAGCATTTAGCATTGCTAAAGTTACAACTAATCCCTTTGCCTAGCCTTTCAAAAGTATAACAAGGGCTGCAAGCTATTTTTTTATTAACAATATAGCTTTTCGTTCCCCTTGGTCCGGTACGTTTAGGATCGGTAGGGCCAAATATCCCTATGACGGGGACACCAAGAGCAGCAGCCAAATGCATTAACCCGGTATCATTAGCAATAAACAAAACACATCTAGCGATAATAGATGCTACTACATCAAGGGATTCTTTTACCAAGATTACCTCATCCCCAAAAGATAAATCACTATCATCCTCACCGACAAAGGCTATTATTTTAGCCTGATATAGACTGATTATCCTCTTGGCTAAGCTCCTAAACTTTTCTATGCCCCATCTTTTATTTGACATACCAAAACTAATGCTTGAGCCGGGGTGTAAACCAATAACCAATTCATCTCTTTCTATTTTAGACGTTTTGAAAAAAGATTTTGCTTTTGCCTTAGCCTCTTCGCTTAAGTGAACTTCTAACTTCTTATCGGCTCTCAAAGGATCAAGCCCTAAGGGCAAAAGAAGATTCAAGTTCTGCTCTAAATCATGAAGGTTTTCATTAACCTCTACTGGATAGTTATTCAATAAACTAAAAAATCTCATAAGACCGCTCCGAAAGGTATGAGAAATTCTAATGGGTGAGCCGATTAAAAACGAAAAAAGCGCCTTATCTAGCTTCTTGGAAGGAAAACTGGTTATAGTGACATCAAACTTCTTGCTTCTTAATAAAGAAATTAATTTAATTTTTTTCACCAAGGTGTTTTGAATTTTATAATCGCAAGCCACAAAGTCATCTATTAAATTCAATCCTTTCAGCAAAGAGATAACTTGAGGAAAGCGGACTGCTAAAGTAATTTTTGCTTTGGGAAAATTCCTTCTCAATTCTCTTATAGTAGGGACCAAAAGTATGTTTTCTCCTATACCTGAGATGGCTAAAATTAATATTTTTGAATTTTCTTTTATTTGAATTTTTTTATACTTTCTCAATTATCCTTAAAATCTCCCTAGCCCAATCTTTGTTAAAATGACTTTTTCTTTCAAGACAGTGTTTTTTAATAAGCTCAAAATGATCCTTGTCTCTTAAAATCTTCTCTATTTTTTTCTTAAGCGCTCCTTTTTCTTCGGGGTCAAACATAAGTTCCTCATAATGTAAAATTTCTGGAATACCGCCTCTTTTGGAAGCAAGGCAGGGTGTATCTAAATTTAATGCCTCAATAAGCACAAGTGGGCAGTCATCATGAAGGGTTGGCAGAATAAGTAAGTCGATAGATTTTATTATATTAAGCGAGTCTTTTCTCTCGCCCAAAAATAAAATTCTTTCTCCCAAACCCAACCTATCTACAATTCCTCTCAACCTCTTCTCCTCAGCTCCACTTCCTGCGAGCAGAAGAACTACTTTCTTCGTCGACACTGAAGAAAATTCCTCAATTAAATAAGAAATATTTTTTCTGGGAATAAATGAGCTAAGGCACCCGATTAAAAAACTATTTTTATCCAAACCTAAATCATTTTTTAAATCTATATTTTTGGCTTGTTCAATTTCTCTTTGTAATACTAAGTTATAGCGGAGGCCTATTGTCTTCCTTGTTCTATAAAATTTAGATATTTTTTTCTTTAAGTCTCTAGAGACAGCCCAGGCTGAATCAGCTATAATTATGCCTACCCTGCCATATAAAAACAAAATAAAATAAACAATAAAATTCAATCTTTTACTTCTTACAAAGGCCCTC
This sequence comes from uncultured Spirochaetia bacterium, assembly GCA_964605455.1. Taxonomy (GTDB): domain Bacteria; phylum Spirochaetota; class JAHITG01; order JAHITG01; family JAFGFC01; genus CAZSCZ01. The sequence goes on along the minus strand of CAZSCZ010000064.1, from coordinate 10,262 downwards.
ATAAAACCCTCTATTATAAGAGTGGCCTTTACTCCTAAAATCTTAGCTAAAAAACAGAGTGCAGCGAATTCTTCATTAAAGACAATAATTTTGCTAATTCTATTTTTAAGAACGATAAAAAAAATAAGCAGTGGGCTTAAGGAATAAAAGAAAAAATAGAACAGAATTTCATTTTTGAAGTAAATAGGAAAACGATGAAAAATTAAATTTTCATTATCCTTGAGAGGAAATTTTTTAGCCGATAGATAATGAACTTCGTAGCCTTCTTCTATAAACCCTTCAACCGCTCGTAATAGCTGCCGGAAGCATCCGCCCGGCTTAGGATAAGGATAGAGAGTAAAAATTCTAATTTGACTATTATCCCTCATCTTACTCAGAAGTTATGATCTTTTAAGCCTATGTAAAACATTTCTAATTTTATCTCTAGGTACAATCCTAAATGCGCCTTTTAGAATAAGTCCGAGGATTTCATTATTAGGAAAATAGCCTGAACTAAAGCCGCCAGGCATAATATATCTATCCCCATGAGCCCACTCTCTATCCGACGCCTTCAAGCATAGCTCAAAAATCTCAGTATGTTTGGGCATTGTCTTCTTAATGTCAAATTTATCTTTTACTGTAGCGTAAGCCGCCTCACCCAACATCGATACCTCTTTCTTTTTCATACTTGAAATCTTTTCCAAGATAGAAGCCATGCTTTTCATATCACCAATATCTACACAAAAACCATTTCTTCCTTCATCTATTAAACTCCAGCTGCCACTCATATCCTTCGTTACGCAGGGTATAAGTTTTGCAGCCATAGCCTCTAGCATGCTAACAGATTGGCCCTCATATTCTGAAACTTGAAGAAAAACATCATAGTCTTTTAGCTTCCTTAAAATTAAAGAATGAGGCATTTCATCTATTAACCTTATTTTATTTTTAGAATTAAGCACGGCTATTCGCTTTTTTAAATTGCCTTGTTCTGTGCCGGAACCAATAATATCAAATTCATAATTAATATTTTTACTTTCTAAAACATCTACTAATTTGATAAAGTCAAAAACTCTCTTTTGTTTTTGTTCAATTCTTCCAAAATATATAAGCTTAAGTGGGTTAATGCTGTATGTTTTCTCAAAATCATCTGGAATTTCTATCCCCAAGTCCAAATAATGTATATCATTTTCTCTGTGGGGCAGATATTGCGTTAATGCATCTTTGCATTTTTGACTAACCGCTATAAATTTTGATATCGTCGATTCGTACCAGGCGAGTGGTTCATAATACTCTCTGGGGCTGTCGGCATGACAGAGACCTAAACATTTTAATTTATAACCTTCCTTTTTCAGCTTGGCGCAGATACCGAAGATAGGATATCTCCAGTTAGGAATTACTAAAGCGGGGGATAATTTCTTTATTGTTTTTTCTATCTGACTCCACGAAGAAATAACAATATCTGCTTTCTCTTCACCGGCGACCATTCCCCCATCACTTAACAGGACTACTTTATAAGAACTGCCTTCTAAGTATCTTTTTACCTGTGAAACCCAAACATCTCCTCCGCCAATATTTGTACTATTACCCCAGATAAGTAAATTGATTTTAGATGCGTTCTGCAAATCTACTCCTAACTCCTTCGGCGTTCATTTCTCAAGGAAATGAATATATTCACTAATTACTTCTTCAGGAAAACCTTCCTTTGCTATCTTTCCTTTATCAAGCCAAATCACTCTATCGCATATGCTTTTTACGCTCTCTAAATCATGCGAGATAAAGATTATAGTTTTACCTTCTTTTTTAAATTGTCTTATTTTCTCGAAACACTTTTCTTGAAACTCCTGATCTCCGACAGCTAAAACTTCATCTATGAGTAGTATGTCGCTGGGTACATGAGTAGCAATGGAGAAAGCAAATCTAGACACCATGCCATTAGATAATTTTACAACTTGCATATCGACATAGTCGGCAATACCTGAAAAATCAAGGATATCTTGAAAAATTTTCTTCCTCATCCCTCTTTTTATTCCGAGGGCCGAAGTTAACAAAAGCATGTTTTCTCTAGCACTGAGTACCAAATTCAAAGCCCCCTCCATAGTTATCAAAGGTACCACCTTACCGCTAACAACAAGCTCGCCTTCTGTAGGTACGGTAATTTCTGAGATAATTCTCATTAAAGTCGTTTTGCCAGCTCCATTAGGCCCAATTATCCCCAGAGTCTCCCCTTTTTCAACAGAAAAAGAAACATCCTTAAGCGCCCAGAAAAAGTCGCTTTTGCTAAAATAATACTCTCTTTTGTGATAGCGTTTAGATATGTTTTTCAGTTCTATAGCTTTCATAAGGAAATAATATCTGCCATATGGGCTTCGTTTCTTTTAAAAAACCAATATCCAAAAATAAAAGTAATTAAAGCAACTACAAAAGCCATGCCTAAATAATAAAGGCTGGGTAGTTGATTGTGAAGCAAGACTCTTCTATAGCTATCCAAGATACCGGCCATAGGATTTAAAAGATAAAAGAACCTAAGTTTATCGTTGACTACCATATTAAGAGAATAACCCACTGGAGAAGCAAGCATCCAGGCTTGCATAATTAAGGGTAGGGCATTTTGAATATCTCTTAAATAGACGTTGGCTATCGAGAGAATTAAACCCACTCCGATAGTAAAAATGAGCTGAATAATAATTATAGGTATAATCAAAATTGCCTTTGGGTCTATAGTAAATCTATATAAGAAAAACATAACTATCAAAAGACAAATAGCAATAAGAAAATCAAAAGAGGTGGCTAAAATTGAACCTAGGGGAATAGTTATTTTAGGAAAGTTAATTCTGGTAATCAAATTAAATTGAGCATTTAGGCAATAAACACAAAAACTCAAAGAAGAAGCAAAAAATGTCCAAGGCACTAAAGCGGTAAAGCTAAAAAGAGGGTAAGGTACGCCTTCGGAAGGCAACTTGGCAACTCTTGAAAATACAATGGTAAACACAGCCATCATAAAAAGCGGATGAATCACAGCCCAGGCAAATCTTAAATATCTCTGCTTATATCTCTGTTTGAGATTCGTGAGGGCTAAAATAAGAATTAAATCTTTCCATTTTAGAAATCTATTCATTATAAAGCGCATTTATGCATCCCTTTGTTATAAATAACATACTCGATTTGTTATGCTTCCAACTACCTTGCCAGCAAAATAGCCAAAATCTATTAAATATTCATACAACATTAAACGCCACAAGAGACTGAGCTTCTTGACTTTTCTAAAAGTTAAAACAAGGTAGACAGAAAGCAAAAGAAAAGCAAATACAGGATAAAAAAACATTAAAATTAAAATAAAATTAAAAATCACAAAATGCCCAATGCTAATGTGAAAAGTCAAAGGGGAATAACGGAAAGCTATGATTCTTTTAAACGGCAAGCGCATAACAAACCAATGTTTAAAATGCCCCTTAAAATTTATAGAATTAGCAAATCCACACTTATAAAATCTGCTGATTAAATCGCCTATCGTATCCCGCTGCCAATGATAAACAAATACTTTATTGGTAAAACAAATTTTGTAATTCTTTTTTAACATCTTAAAACCTAAATCATAATCTCCTCCTCCTGTAAGATTATCAAACTTGGAATCAAATCCTCCCACGTTTATAAAAATATCTTTTTTTATAGCGCAACGATTTGAGGCCAATAAAGCTTTGGGTGTCAATTGCGAATAAATAATGTCTTGTTTTGGCATTCTTTTATATTGCAATTTATAATAATTATTTAAAGGTTCAAAAACTTTATTTTTAAATACTGGTATTTCATATCCTACGCATGCGCTGATATAGTGGTATTTTTCAAAACAATTTACAATTTTTTCTAAGAAGTCACAAGAAACCAAACAATCATCATCTATAAACACAATGATTTCCCCCGAGGATTTAGAAACGCCATAGTCCCAGGCAGGAAACATATTCATTTTTTTCTGCTTAAAGTACCGCAAATTATAATTATCTTTTTGAAGGGCTTTAACTAATTCTTTTGTTCCATCAGTAGAACCATCGTCAACTACGATTATTTCATATTTATCTTCAGGATACGTCTGTTTGAAGAGAGAGTCAAGACAGCTTTTAAGCATCTCTTTTCTGTTGTAAGTTGGGATGATGACGGATAAAATATATTTACTCATCTGTTCTTGATAAAATTATCCAATTCCATTGAGCTTTTCATAATTCCAAATTTTATTAATTGTTGGCTGCCTACAAACTTTACTGATTTATCATAATAAAGTTTTAGGTTGGGGTTTTGCTTCAATACACACATGTAACTCCTGTATTCAATGGCCTCGTTCCAGTGCTTTTTTCGTTTGACCTCTTCTGCTGTTCTTCTGTAAAAATCGCTAAAATATTTAAAATGCAATAACGCTCCTTGAATATCGGAAATAGAAATTTCTTTTCCATAAATATAATGAGTGCCCCATGACAAAGCCATGGACGGCTTAAAATATATAAGGGGAAATTTATTTAAATTAATATTAATTCCAAAAACGCGACGTCTCATTCCTCCGGAATAGTGGTCGTTATAATAATTCCACTCTGAGTCAAAATAAGGAGCTATGGATATTGGGTCATCATTTTTTTTGTAATGAACTTTAGAAAGGGGTGCTTCAGGATACATATCCATTAAAAAGCAACGTAGAACTGTATATCCACTTTTTTTAAGAAAAAAACAGAGATCACGCAAGGTAATTCTTTCATAATAAGGATAAATAATAAACTCATCTGCATCAACAATAAGGCACCACCGACCCAACCCGTATTTATGCAAAAGAATATCAAACCAGATTGGTTGATAAGAAAGCTTTTGTGTTGTATAAAAAATGTGGGTGTCTTTCTGTTTTAGTAAAAAATCACGACTTTCATCCGTAGAATTATTATCTACTACAAAAAATCTATCTACGCCTAAATTTCTATAATATTTAAAAAAATAGGGTAAGCGTAAAGCTTCGTTGCGAACAGACATAAATAATCTTATTTCATCAAAATTATCAGGAATTGGCTTATTATCAAGCCTTCTTATTCTAAAAAAAGTTAAAAGTTTAAGAAATCTTCTAATAATTTTTAATTCTATGTACTTATATATACCTAACATATCTTGTCATTTTAAAAAATCGCTTCTTTTTCAAGAATAACACCTACTCTAAATATAAAGTATTCTGTTTTTAATGCTGCCTCTTATATGACCAGCAAATGAAGCGAGTTGCGTTATATATACATATAACTTGTATAGAAAAAAATCTTAAAACTTGCGATTTTTTTTCTTACATCAATGTATCCTTTTAAAAAATACAAAAACAACAATACTAAACCTATCCATGGATAAAATAACATCAAAATCAAAATGAAAATTGTTACTTTAAGTGAGTTGATATTTAAAAAAAATGTAAAAGAAAAAGAAGAAAAAGAAAGTAATCTATTAAAAGACAGGGATAAAATAAAACGGTTTTTAAAATATCTTTTATAGTGCGCTGTGTCTAAAATTCCAAAATTATAATATCTTCTAAATAAATCAAAAATTTTTCCCCTCTGGATATGATAAATAAAGATATTGTCTGTTATACAAATTTTAAAACCTTCCTTTAAAAATCTACTTCCCAAATCCACATCCTCTCCGGGAGGTTTAAGTTCTGCATCACCCCCCCCTATATGCCAAAAATCTCCCTTTTTAATAGCACTGCGGCTACCAATCAGTTTTGCTTGAGGAGTGAGTTTATCAAAAATAGTTTCTTTCTTACGTTTTTTTTCATAATAAGATTTAAAATATTCAGAGAGTTTTTTAAATGGCCCGTTCACAAAAATTGGGATTTCTTGCCCTGTGCAAGCAGAAATTCCCGGGTTTCTTTTGAAGCAACTAACTACATTATTCAGAAAATCAGGTGGCATAACACAATCGCTATCGGTAAAAACAAATATATCTGCCTTGGCATGTTGAGCACCTAAGTTTCTGGCAGCAGCCGGGCCTTGGTTTTGTTGTTTGAGGTAGACTAGATTAGAGTAGCTCTTTTGAAGGTTCTTGACTAAGTCTTCTGTCCCATCTGTAGAGCCGTCGTCAACAACAATAATTTCATATCTGTCTTTAGGATAGGTCTGCTCAAATAGAGAGTTTAAGCATCCTTTAAGCATACCCTTCCTGTTATAGGTTGGGATAATTACAGACAGTTTTAACTTATTCATATTTGTTTAAATATAGAATATTTTGTTTTTGATGCTGCCAACGACGTTGCCGGCAAGAAAAGATATTTCTCTAATAAACCTCAAAAAATGATATAGAAAAAATATTTTGATACTGTCTCTCTTTTTTTCTACTCTCTTCCAAATTAAAACACACCTTCTCAAAAAATATAAACCCAATAAGACAATGCCTACTTTAGGGTAAAAAAATGAGCAAATCAGAAGAAAAGCTATCATTTTGGTTGAATTAACATGTAAATAAAATGTAACTGGGAAGTTTGATAAAATAACAAATTTCTTAAAAGGAAGATCTATAACAAGGTGATGTTTAAAATAATCTTTAACAATTACACTGCTCCAGCTACCAAATCTATACCATCTTAAAATTTCTTCTTTGACTATACTTCCTTGAGAATGGTAGATAAAAAAATTATCGGTAAAGCAAATTTTGTAGCTTCTTTTTAAAAGCCTATAACCTAAGTCGACATCTTCACCAGCGCTCCACTTAAACCTAGTATCAAATCCCCCTATGTCAAGAAAAATATCTTTTTTTATAGCGCAACGGTTAGAATTTAATAGGGCTATGGGCGTAAAAGTGTAAAAAACTTTTTCTTCTCTTTTTTTCTTTTTATATTGTAATTTAAAATATTCAGAAAGTCCCTCAAAAGGTTTATTTTTAAAAACAGAAACTTCATAACCCACACAAGCAGAAATTTCTGGGTTTCTTTTGAAGCAACTAACTACATTATTCAGAAAATCAGGTGGCATAACACAATCGCTATCGGTAAAAACAAATATATCTGCCTTGGCATGTTGAGCACCTAAGTTTCTGGCAGCAGCCGGGCCTTGGTTTTGTTGTTTGAGGTAGACTAGATTAGAGTAGCTCTTTTGAAGGTTCTTGACTAAGTCTTCTGTCCCATCTGTAGAGCCGTCGTCAACAACAATAATTTCATACTTATCTTCAGGATAAGTCTGGTTAAAGAGGGAATCTAAACATTCCTTAAGCATGTCTTTTCTGTTATAGGTTGGGATAATGACAGATAAATCTACATTAAGCATTTTTACTAAACTTTTATTCTGCTAAGAATCTCTCAATAGAAACAAAAAACATGTTGTAAATATTTGATTTTATTATATAATGAAACTGAAATATAATCAATTTATATTTAAGCTAGGTTATCTTACTTTTTTTTAAAAATACTTTGCTAATGCAAATAAAATATCACAGAAATGTACAAAGATAGACATAAAGCCCTTTCAGACTTAACTGCTGACAAACCAAATAAAATTAAACTATTTTTTAAAAATTTTCTAATAGCTCTAAAAGTTTATTTTCTATACAGACATCTTAAGAACTATATTCGATATAGAGTTTGGGATGAATATATGTTTAATTGGTTGAGCTTCGAGATTAACTCTATGTGCAATCGCAAATGTGAACATTGTCCTAACTTCAGGCATAGCCGACCCTATGGGTTTATGCCAGAAGAAATATTTAAAAAGTGCATCGATGAGATTTCAAAAATAAACTATAATGGTTTTATATTTTATAATTTTTATAGCGAGCCTCTCTTGGATAAAAGATTAGCATCCTTTGTTATGTATGCTAAACAAAAATGCCCTTGTGCAAAAAACGTGATATTTACAAATGGAGATTTTTTAACACGCCCTCTTTTTAAAAAATTAATCACTGCAGGAGTTGATTTATTTATAATATCCCAATACGATAATTATATTACTAAAAATATAACAGAAATTTTACAAAAAAGCACTGAGCAAGAAAAAAATAAAATATGCATAGAGCTTAAAAAAGATCTACGTTTTCACAATAGAGGTGGTTTATGTCCTGGTTACGGTGTCGAGATAAACAAGCATAGTAAATGTTTGCGTCCAACATTTGAACTTATCATCACCTTTAATGGTAACGTACTTCCTTGCTGCAATGATTATTTTGAAAAATACATTCTAGGAAATGTTAGAGAAATGAATCTTCTCAAAATTTGGGTCTTACCTAAATCTAAAAAGTTCAGAAGAGACTTAGCAGCAGGTTATAGGCAAAAGTATGAACTATGCAAAAATTGCAATGCTTGGTGACCCAACGTGGTAGCCGAATATAGCCAAACCAAAGGCGAACAAAGAACAGAACAACCTAGAGCCCTATTATCTTTTTATTCTTTTTTTTAAATAAAGGCTACAGCGGTATCATTAATTCTCTGATTATGGGAATCTTTGCTAAAAAATGTAGTCTAAAATGTGTATCTTCGGTTGTTACTATCTTAAATCCACTTGTTGATATCATATTTAGCATCTTCTTAAAAGTAATTGGATATAGACCAACTTCTTCAAAGGATTTTGCCTTAATTTTATTTCTGAAAAATAACTGCCTTAAATACTTAGCTAACTTAAATGGAAAAATATGAAATGGTTTTAAGCCATGGCCTGCATGTGGATTATACCATGGAGGAATCATGATATAACAAATTTCTCCTTCTTTAGCTGCCCTATACATTTCATTAATAGACTGCTGTTGTCTTTCTATTGGGATATATTCTAAGACCCCCCCTACAAATTATTAAATCAAACTCATTGTCATCAAAGGTATAGCATCGGCAAATCCAATTTTGGTTTTTGGCCAAATATATTTTCCAGGATATGGATCTAAATTTATTGCATCGCACTTCCTTTTCTCGCTTAATACCTTACAGAATTCTCCCCTTGCTCCACTTACATCAAGAATCTTTCTGTTCCAAAGTAACATAAATTCTTCAATGTCCATTATGAGTATTTAAGCAAAATATTCTTTCATTAATTGGTAATTGTTATTTTTAAACCTATCAAAAACGAAAAAACCATAATTTTCTATAATGATTAAATAATTTTATTTTATAATTTTCCATATTTTTAATAATAGCCTTATATAGATATTTTCATTTATCAATTTTGACATTCTTTAACTCTTTGAGTCTTGTTAAGCTTTCTTCAGCAATTCTTCTGGTGCCACAAACTAAGTCCACCAATAACCCCAAAACAACAATAAGAAAACCAACAACGATCAATATAGCTGCAGCTATTAATGACTGCATATGGCCTGAAGGATTTAAATTAGCAAAGTAAAAATAAGCATATCTTAAAATCAAGAAAATACCCAAAGAAATAAAAACAGTCCCGCTCATAACAAAAATCCTGAATCCCTCATAAGCCACATAGACTCTGATAATGGTGGCGATTGACCTTTGGATATAATGAAAATTATTCTTAAAAAGACGCGACTTTCTCAAAACTTTGTTGGTCTTAATGGGTACTTCAACTACCGAGAGCCCTTTCTTCCCCGCCTGAATAATGCTCTCTAAGGTATAAGAAAAATCACTGACAATGTTTAAGGTTACCGCCGCCTGCCGGGAAAAAGCCCGAAAGCCGCTGGTAACATCGCCTAATTTCAACCCGGACAGCCTTGAGACTACCAAGCTACCCGCAAACTGCAATATTCCCTTAATAAGCCCCTGGCTGTGAGTTTTTAAAATTTGTCTATTGCCGATAACGATATCTGCTTTCTTTTCTAAAATAGGCTTAATTAACTTGGGTATCTCGGAGGCCTGATACTGATTATCGGCATCTGTATTCACTATAATATCTGCCTTGAGCCTGAGGGCTTCTTCTATGCCTGTTTTAAAGGCTCTAGCCAGACCGGCGTGCTTGTTAAAGCGGATCACATGATCAACCCCGTGTTCTTTGGCAACTTTTAATGTATTATCGGTAGAACCGTCATCAATTATAAGTATTTCTATTTTATCAATGCCCTCCAACTTGCTGGGTAAATCGGCCAGTGTCTGAGGCAGGGTTTTTTCTTCGTTATAGCAGGGAATTTGGATAATGAGTTTCATAGTGGCTACCTGTATAATTTTGACTACATTTGCATCTTATATTAGTACACTGCACCCCACTTAGTCAAGATCAAATTTTAGGACCGACGTATAAGTAACACTTTTAATAATAAGAAATATCTCTTTAAAAGGCTCAAAAAATAAGAGACGCCTTCCTTGAGGTTGACCCATAAACCAGATTGAGTAATCT
>CAZSCZ010000063.1:10303-12123 GCA_964605455.1 uncultured Spirochaetia bacterium | reverse complement strand
AATTTATAGTAAATCCACCAAACTGTTTTGCAAGTGCTCTTAATTCATTTTCTGTTCTTTTCTGTGCTTCTGCTAACTCTTGCACCCGCTTATCTGTTCTCTTTTGTGCTTCTGCTAATTCTTTTTGTGCCTCTGCTAACTCTTGCACCCGCTCATCTGTTCTCTTCTGTGCTTCTGCCAACTCTTTTTGTGCCTCTGCTAATTCTTGCACTCGCTCATCTGTCCTCTTCTGTGCCTCTGCTAACTCTTGCACTATCTCTACTAATTCTTCAAAATCTTCTTTTGATGGTAAATGTTCCTTTAAAACTTCTATGAGCACTCGTGCTTGATGCGGTGGAAATGCACTATTTATTTTCCGCTCTATATACTCATGCATCTCTCTTTATACCCTCCAAACTATTATTAGTCTGTTCAGAAATTATAATTTAAACCATACCTAAAATTATAAATCACACACTTTGAATTTACCTACTTTCAAAAGGCACAAAATTTTACTCATTTTAGTCCTCACACCTACATCCTGTAGATGTGTGACTCCGATGTCTTCCCCCACTTACATCCTGTAAGTGTGGGATGTGCTTCTTATTATCTAAATTAACCAAACAGTCTCATTATCTTTTAAATATAATAAGCTTTTTCTCTTAAATTGTCAAGTTTTTTAAAAGGGCGTCAACAATGAAGAATGAAAAGCATTTTTTAGTCATTACAAGGGAGCGACCGAACCAATCTAAAAAATAAGAGATTGCTTTGCCTTTCTGCTGTTCTGTTTTTAAAATTTTCTTGATTTTTAGATAAATCTCCATTATATTTTTTCAAAAATTGTAATATATTAGATTTTCTAAAAGTGAGGTTTGTGCTTATGCGGATGACACATCTTTTTGTTCCAACATTAAAAGAGGACCCAGCAGAGGCAACTATTGCAAGTCATAGATTAATGATACGTGCAGGGCTTGTTAGAAAACTCGCCTCAGGCCTTTATTCATATTTACCTTTAGGGCTTAGAGTATTCAAAAAAGTGGAAAATATTATAAGAGAAGAGATGAACAAAGCAGGTGCACAGGAATTTTCTTTACCTATTCTTACACCATCTGAATTATGGCAGGAAACTGAAAGATGGGACCAGTTTGGCCCAGAACTTATAAGAATTAAGGATAGGAGCGAACACTGGTTTGCACTTGGTCCTACACACGAAGAGGTTTTTACTCATATAGTCCGACAAGAAATTAATTCATATAAACAACTTCCTGTTAACTTTTATCAGATTAAGACAAAATTCCGAGATGAGATAAGACCGAGATTTGGAGTAATGCGATGTAGAGAATTTACTATGAAAGATGCGTATAGTTTTGATATAGATGAAAAAGGACTTGATGAATCATATAATAAAATGCGAATTGCATATAAAAATATATTTAAACGGTGTGGACTTAATACTGTTATAGTTGAGGCTGATACGGGTGCGATGGGTGGCACAAAATCTGAAGAGTTTATGGTTGTTTCTGATATTGGAGAAGAAATTCTTATATTTTGTCCTGAATGTGGTTATTCTGCTAATATTGAAAAAGCAGAATCTAAAGACTGTGTAATGCCAATAAAAGAGAAGCCTGAAGAATTAAAAGAGGTTGATACCCCTGATATTAAGTCAATTGAGCAATTAACAGAATTTTTTAAAACATCTCCATCTAAGTTTATTAAGACAATAATCTATATTGCTGATGGAAAGCCAATTGCTGTGCTTATACGAGGTGATCTTGAAATAAATGAGACAAAATTAAAAAATAATCTATCTTCCTTTATAGCCCCATAAAAAAGGGCGCAAA
>CAZSCZ010000063.1:0-10293 GCA_964605455.1 uncultured Spirochaetia bacterium | reverse complement strand
ACTTCTACTTGCAGATGAAAGAACAATTGAAGATATAACAGGTGCACCAATTGGATTTGCAGGTCCTGTAGGGCTTAAAAATATTCCAATTTATGCTGATTATTCAATAAAAACTATTTTTAACGGCATCACAGGTGCAAATAAAAAAGATAAACATATCATTAATGTAAACCTTGATAGAGATTACAAAGTTGATAGATTCTTTGATATACGAACTGTAAAGGAAGGAGATATTTGTATTAATTGTTCCAATAAACTTATATTTAAAAGAGGAATTGAAGTTGGTCATATTTTTAAACTTGGTATCAAATATACAAAAAGTATGAATGTAAAATTTCTTGATAAAGATCATAAAGAAAAATATCCAATAATGGGCTGTTATGGAATTGGTGTTGATAGAACTATTGCTGCTATAATTGAACAGTGGAACGATAAAGATGGAATTATCTGGCCTATTACTGTTGCTCCATTTGAAATCATTGTTATTCCTGTAAATATAAAAGAAGAGACTGTAAAAAAGAGTGCAGAACAAATTTATGAAAAGTTAAATTCAAGATACGAAGTGCTTTTTGAGGATAGAGATTTATCACCTGGTTTTAAGTTTAAAGATGCTGATTTGATTGGAATTCCTGTGAAAATTATAATAAGTTCAAAAAATTTAAAAAATAATAAGATAGAGATAAAATTAAGGCGAACACAGAAAAGCGAGCTTATAGAAATTTCAGAGATAGAAAATAAAATAGAGGAGATAATTCAAAATGAGTATAAAATGTATGAAGTGTAAAATTTTTAGTAGTATAATAGCGATAATCTTAATACCAGCAATACTTTCAGCTGAGATGATATTCAATGATGTGCCACGAAATCATTGGGCTTATGATGCTGTTGCAGAACTTGCAGACAGAGGAATTATAGAGGGGTTTGAAGGGAAGGCTTCAAGAAAATTTAAAGGTAATAAACCACTTACAAGATATGAATTTGCTCAGGCACTTTTGAAAACTATTCATAAACTTGAAGCAGAAATTGGGGTAACAAGAGCAACAGGTGCTATTGATGAGGTTGATGTAAATGAGGTATTAAATAAAAGTGGTTTGGACAAGAAAGATGTTGAACTTTTGAAAAAGCTGATTGATGAGTTTAAAAAAGAGCTTGCAGATATGAACCTTAGGGTAACTGACCTGGAAGCAAAGCAGAGAAATATGGAATTATCTCAGCCTAAGACCCCTCTTTATGTAAGTATTGGATCGGCAATTATCTCTGTTATAGCACTTATAATCGCTATTGCAAAATAATGACAAAAAGATTTTTTAATTTACTTCTTCTTTTACTTCTATTACCTGTGCCAATAATAAGTCAAGATATAAATACTAATATTTCACCTTCACCTGAAAAAGCTCGGTTTATAGTTATTGATTCTGTTATAAGTAATCTTTCAAAAAGAAAATTAAAGAATTTATGCAAAAAATTAAATATAAGTTCTGAGGGCTCAAAGAAACAACTTATTATAAGATTAAGACATTTTCTTGAACTTGATAAAGAAAAAGAACAAAAGGAAATGCAGAAGAAAAAAGATTTAAAAGATGTTATAATTATAGAAAGAGCTGATGAAGGTGAATATGTTCAACTAAAAACAACTGACCAGGAAATTTTAACAGCTTCAGGAAATGTTCATCTGATTTATAATAAAATAAGGCTCAAAGCTGATAAAATAAAATTAAATACAAAAACAAAAGAGATGATGTGCGAAGGTAATGTAATACTTTTTGATGGGTCAAAAGAAATAACTGGAAAAAAAATTTTTTATAATTTAGATACAGAATATGGCATTATTTATGAAGGCAAATCAAAAATTGGAAGGATTATTTACAAAGGGAAGAAGATAAAGAAAGGGAAAAAAGATTTATATATTATTGATAAGGGACAGTTTACAAGCTGTAATGAAGAGCCACCGCATTATTATATTGAAGCAAAAAAGATATGGGTTTATCCTAAAGATAAGATTGTACTTCTGGATGCTTATTATGTTATTGCGGGTGTTAAAACCTGTTGGATCCCTGTTTATTTTAGATTTGAAAAAGGGACAGGCATAATTACCAGTTGGGGTAAAAGAAAAATTGATGGCTGGTATATGCAAAATACTTATAGATATAAAATTACAGATTATGATAGAGGTAACATAAAGTTTGACCATTATCAAAGGCGTGGGGAATATGTTGGTGTTGATTACCATTATTCATCCGATGATTCAGAAATAATAGCATCTGCTGGCGGGGCATACGATAAAAAATTATATGGTGATTCTAATATAAATCCTGAAACAGGAAAAATGGAACGGGAATATAGAGGTAAGGTGAGTTTTAAAAATCGTTATACTTTTAACAGAGATAAGGAAAATAAAAATTTTAATACAACAATAAGAATAAATTTTTTTAGACAATCAGATTATTCGTTTATTCAAGACTTTGAATTATATAGAAGCACAAGACCAGGATTTCATTACTATGATAAACCCATTATCTATAATGATATTTACAATCAGCAGGAAAATGATTGGTATATAAATATTTCTGACAATAGAAAAAATTCTTCTTTAAATATAAAAGCAAGATGGCATTTTGAATGGAATCCTGTACTTGAAGAGTATAAGATAAATACTACAGATTTACCAGAGATAAGTTATACAATAAGAGGAACATTATGGGAGCCACCAAAAGAAACACAAATTACAAATGTAAATGTTACAAATACAAATAAAGATAAAAAAACAGGATTTAGGTTTTATCCAAATTTGCAATACGATGTTAAATTAAATTTATATCATAAAGACTATTATAATACAACAACTGGTGAATATTTAAAAAGTATTGATTACAGAAAAGCTACTCTTGATATAAGCCGCTCATTTTCTTTTCTCAATCTCTTTCAATATAAACCATCAATAGGTTTAGGTGATGTTGCGTATTGGCCTTACAATGTGTCTGAATCTGAAAAGTACAATTATGAGAAGCAAACTTATAGTTATGGAAATTTTGAAGAAATATTACAATTAGGGCCTTCAAGTTTTAATGTAAGGGCACAACATAATCTTCAATGGCGATTTAAAGAACCACCCGAAGAAGATGAATATGGAAAAATCGTTCTACATAATGTTGAATTATCTCAAAATACCACTTTTATCAATGGATTAACTTTTTATGCCTCTACATCTTATGATTTGCGTGTAAAAAGGAATGAAAAATTAAAAGGCATTCAAAAGGAAAGGTTTTCTGATCTTAACACACAATTAAATTTGAGCGCAATTAAGAATATCACTATTTCTGAACGATATATTTATAGCATAAGGAATTCACAACCGTTAACAAGTAACTTAACATTTTCATACACAATTTCTGACTTTTATTTTCCTTTCATAAAAAAAGCTGAGCGTTTTTCTGCAAATTTTTCCTGGAACCATAATTTTCCAAACCCACGCGCAAGTCTGCTTAATATAAATTTTTCTCTTAACCTCAAAATAAGTGAAACCTGGCAGATAAAGCTAAGCACACATTCTGTAAATGAGCGGCTATATTTATATTCAAAATATCTTGCAGAGAAATACCGATTAGAAGAGACAGAAGAAAATGCAGGTGAATATGAACACAGAAATTTTTTTAAAGACCTTTTAAATTCAATCAATATTTTTGAACCTTCAAAAATGCGTAAGTCCTATTTTAAATTAAGAAGTGCAAATATAGAGGTAACCCATGATTTACATTGTTGGGAGATGGCTTGTGGATATACCCTGCAACAGCGCTATTTAAATTATGGAAAATATACACAATATCCATACTTTGAACATTCTTTCTGGCTTAGAATAAATATGAAATTTGAGTCCCGTATAGGGGTCCGAGAGAAGCTCCGCACAGAGCCACCAGAAATTATTGAGTAATTCTTTTTCTATATAAGAATATTGAAAAAATATTTTATAGTTAGTATTATATAAGAAATAATGAATAAAAATTTTTATAAAAGAGTATTTAGCAATTTAAACGGCAGACAGCAGAAAATTTTACGTCCCACTTTACAGCCTGTAAGTATGGGCAGGTTTCATAGTTAACTAAGTGAGCCCTTCATTGAATGTTCGTTATTTTTAGATGAAAGTCATATTAGTTATAGATGATGATAAGTCAATAAGAGAGACTGTGAAAGATGTGCTTGAAGATGAAGGATATAAAGTGCTTACCGCAGAAAGCGGGGCAAATGGAATTAAGATATGTAAAAATAATAAAGTTGATATTGCAATAATTGATATATGGCTTCCACAAATGGATGGAATTACAGTTCTTCAAGAAATAAAAAAAATAGATAGAGATATAAAATCAATTGTTATTTCAGCGCATGGGTCTGTTCAAACTGCAGTGGAATCTTTAAAATTAGGTGCAATTGATTATCTTGAAAAACCTCTCTCGTTAAGCAATCTCATAGATGCAGTAAAAAAAGCTGCAGAGGAATAATTGTTTAAAATACCAACCTCTCTATGTGAGTTTTAAAATTAACCGTAAATTGATGTGAGCAGGAACCAGCTCTGGCTGTTTACTGTTATCGTAAACTTAAGCAAAGAATTGGCATTTTATAATTGTTATGTTTACTTATTTAAAAAATAAATTTTTATTTATCCTTTCCGTCAATCCAATATGCTGGCAATTCCTGTCCTGTATATACGATTATCAATTTTCAGTTTTAATTGTTAATTTCCCATTAACCAAATAGATTGACTGATTTGGTTAAGTTATTTAAAAAATATTAGGATTTTACGAAGTAATTATTGAAATATATAATGAAATTTTGTATACTCAATAAAAATTATTATCAGGAATTAAAAGATGTTAGAATTTTTATTAATAGCGGGTTCTATAATATTAATTATATTTATAATTATAATTTTTAAAAGCTTATTAAAAGAGCGTTCTTTAGAAAGAATTGAAAAACATATAAAAGAAAAGAATTATCGTTACGCCACCACATTTCTTTCCAAAGTTATAAAAAAGGACCCACAAAATGTAATTGCTTTATGGTATTTAGCAAAATGTTATGAAGCAATGGGAAAAAACAAAGAGGCACTACCTATATTACGCAGAATAGGTAAAAGTCCTTATGCATTTAAAGAGATAAAAGAGGGTGATTACCACTTATTATTAGGTAATGTGTTATATAAACTTGACAGAAAAGATGAAGCAATAAATGAATTTTTATTGGTTACTCAATATTCTCCTGCCAATTCATTTGCCTATTATATGGCAGGTAAATTGTTTTTTGAAAAAAGAGATAATGACACAGCTTTGAAATTTTTACTTAAAGCAATAACTATTAACAAGAATGATTATAAAAGTCATCTTTTAGTTGGCAGGATATTTTATTATATTGGTTTACTTAATAAAGCTCATACTTATATAACAAATTCTATACATATTAATAAAAATTGTTATATTGCATATTATTATCTTGCTCTTATAGAATTTAAAAGGGGCAATTATACAAAAGCAATTGATTATGCTGAAGTTGCACTAAAAGATGAAGCATCTGAAAAACGTTTAAAGATTCTTTTCCTTATTGGTAATTCATATGAAAAATTAGATGATATAAATAATGCTATAAAATATTATGAAATTTTATCAGAAGAAACTCCTCTATCTCATCCATTAAAAAAAGAAGTATATTATCATCTTGCTATAAATTATGAAAAAATGAATCAAACCATAAATGCGATGTTGATATGGAAGAGATTATACTATATGGCACCAACTTATAAGGATGTATCTGAGAGATATTTGAAATATAGTTCAATAGAAAATGAAGAGATTATAAGAAAGATTATTGAGGCGTCTGAAAGTGAAATATTAAAATGGGTAGATAAAATATTGAAGAAATTGGCACTGGAAAAAATTAGCCATAATTTTGTTTCAGCTAATGTTATTGAAATTAATGCTTCAGAAATAAGTAGTAAATTTTCTACATCTGTCCTAATTCATTTTAATAGAAATCTTGATATAGTAGATGTAGGTATATTAGAAAGTTTTTTTGAGAGACTGAAACTTATGAATTGCAAAAGAGGGATATATATATGTATAACAGAATTTACATCAAAAGCTATATCATTTTCTTCAAGATATGCGATAGATTTAATACCTCGGAAACAACTTTTAAAATTACTACGTAGTAATGTTTAAATGCTTGTAGTAGTGCTATATTTTCTATCTTTACAAAAATTAATTTCTGGAGTTCTGTTACAATAGCTTCTTATAAGCTGTAAGGGTGTTGAAAGATTACCCCCATTTTTAAGGAAGCCTTTTATAATAAGTTGTAAAAACAGACCTTTAGGTCTGTTAAATATATTAAATTAACACACCTAAAGGTGTGTTTCTACATTTTTTTTCAACACTCTTTACAAACTGTTGACTTTTTGTTTTAAATTTTTTATATTGATGGACACATTTTTATAAAGGTAAGAATGAATGAAAAGTAAAAAAATCGCTGTATATCCTGGCACATTTGACCCTGTAACTTATGGACATATTGATATTATAAAAAGAGCTGCAAATATATTTGATAAACTAATCGTGAGTGTAGCTAAAAATGTCCATAAAGCTCCTGTGCTTTCAGTAGATGAAAGAGTAGAATTACTCAATGAAATTGTGGCATCACTTGGTGTTGAAAATATTGAGATTGATTCTTTTGATGGTTTACTTGTGGATTATTTAAAAAACAAAAATGTAAAACTTATAATTAGAGGATTACGTGTAGTTACTGATTTTGATTATGAATTTGCTTATGCATCAATGAATCAGAAGCTCTGTCCTGAAATTGAAACTGTTTTTTTAATGACAAATGAGAAGTATTCTTTTATAAGTTCAACTTTAATTAAAGAAGTAGCTATGCTTGGCGGAGATGTTTCTGGGTATGCACCAGAAATTGTTATTAATAAATTGAAGAAGAAATTTAAAGAGGTAAAAAAATGAATTTTATAGAAGCGATAAAATCAAAAGTAAAATCAAAAGGGTTATTAAGAATAGTTTTACCTGAATATAAAGATGAGCGAATCTATTTTGCTGCAGAGGAATTATTAAAACAGAATCTTGTAAAAGAGATATATTTTACAGGTGATGAAGATTTTATTAAGAATAAAGCAAAAGAACTTGGGACAAACATCAACAGGATAAAAATAATTCCTATTGAAAAAAGTGAATATTTTGATGAATTTGTAAAAGAGTATTATGAATTACGAAAATCAAAAGGAATGACAGAAGATGAAGCAGGCGAAGTAATGAAAAACGAGCTTTATTTTGGTGCAATGCTTGTAAGAAAAGGTTTTGCTGATGGAATGGTTGCAGGTGCTATGAATACTACAGCAAATGTTGTTCGCTCTGCGATAAGAGTTATTGGCACAAGAGAAGGAATAAATACTGTTTCAAGTTTTTTTGTAATGATAGTTCCTGATTCTCCTTATGGAGAAAATGGTTTATTATTTTTTGCTGATTCAGGTGTTGTAATAAATCCAACAGCGTCTCAGATGGCTGATATAGCGATTTGCACAGCTGATTCAATGAAAGCCCTTATTGGGTGCGAGCCTAAAGTTGCATTTCTTTCTTTTTCAACAAAAGGTAGTGCTTCTCACATATCTATAGATAAGATTACTAATGCATTAAAAATTGCTCAACAGAAACGT
This sequence comes from uncultured Spirochaetia bacterium, assembly GCA_964605455.1. Taxonomy (GTDB): domain Bacteria; phylum Spirochaetota; class JAHITG01; order JAHITG01; family JAFGFC01; genus CAZSCZ01. The sequence goes on along the minus strand of CAZSCZ010000063.1, from coordinate 2,591 downwards.
CCAGATATATTAATGGATGGGGAACTGCAAGGTGATGCAGCATTAGAGATGCGTGTAGCAAAAAAGAAAGCTCCTAAAAGTAGTGTAGCTGGAAAGGCAAATGTTTTAATTTTTCCTGATTTGAATTCTGGAAATATTGCGTATAAACTTGTTCAGTATCTTGGAAAAGCAGAAGCATATGGTCCAATTCTACAGGGCCTTGCAAAACCTGTTAATGACTTATCAAGAGGCTGTAGTGTAGATGATATTATAGGGGTAGTATGTATTACTCAACTTCAGGCAATAGCATCAAAAAAATAAAGGTGTAAAGATTATGGAAAGAACACTTGTTATAATAAAACCAGATGCTGTAAAAGATAAACATATTGGAGAGATAATTTCAAGATTTGAAAAGGCTGGCTTTGAGATTGTCTCATTGAAAATGTTGCAGATGACAAAAGATGAGGCTGAAAATTTTTATTATGTGCATAGGGGTAAAGATTTTTTTGATGAATTAATAAAATTTATGATTTCTGGTCCTTGTGTTCCAATGGTATTAGAAGGTGACGATATTATAAAAAGAGTAAGAGATTTTATAGGAGCAACGGAGCCCAAAGAAGCAGAGCCAGGAACTATAAGAGCAGATTTTGGAACAAAGACACCTGAAAACGCTATACATGCTTCTGATTCTATTGAATCAGCAAAGTTTGAGGTTAATTTCTTTTTTCCAAATATGGCATTTTAGAACATAGAACAATAAAATTTTATAAGGAATATAGGAGAAAGGAGAAAATTATGGCATTACCAAAATACAGAATATCAAAAGCAAAAAGTCGGTCAAGACGTGCACATTATTTAAAAATAAATGCTGGGAACCTTTCTACTTGTCCTCAGTGTGGTGCAGTCAAACTTCCACATAGAGCTTGTCCTGAATGCGGCTTCTATAAAAATAGAAAGGTTTTATTTAAAAAAGAAAAGAAAAGAGCTGAGGGTAAAAAATAATTATGAAAATAGCTGTTGATATAATGAGCGGCGAAAAAGCTCCTGAAATTTTAATAAAAGGAGCTATTGAGGCTTCAATGGAATTAGATAATGCAAATATAATACTTGTTGGAGAATCACAAATAATTGAGCAGTCATTAAAAAATTATGCTTATAATGATGAAAGAATAAGTATTGTTCATTCATCAGAAGTGATTACAATGAATGAGATACCAACTCAAGCGATAAAGCAGAAGCCTAATGCTTCTATTTTTGTTGCAGCAAGGCTTGTAAAAGACGGGTTAGCTGATGCTTTGGTTTCTCCAGGGAATACAGGGGCAACTTTTACAGCAACTTATATGTATTGGGGCAGACTTAGAGGTGTAGCAAGACCAGCTATTCTTGCACTTATACCTAAAATCTCTGATAAATTTACTGTGATTTTAGATGTTGGCGCTAATCCAGAATGTAAGCCTATTCATCTTGTGCAATTCGCCGCTATGGGTGAGGCTTATGCCTCCACTGTTATGGGAATTGAAAAGCCTAAAATAGGCCTTTTGAGTAATGGCACAGAGATTTCTAAAGGCACTGAAACTACACAGAAAGCATATAAAATTTTAAAAAAACTTCCTTTAAATTTCGTTGGCTATATTGAAGGCAGAGATATATTTAGAGATGATATAAATGTTGTTATTTGTGATGGTTTCACAGGAAATATACTTTTAAAAACCATTGAAGGATTAGGTAGAACATTGCTTTTGATTTTAAAAAACAATATAAATAAAAGTGCTTTTTCCAAAATTGGGGCAATATTTATGAGTAATACTTTTAAACAACTAAAGAAAAAAATGGATTATGCAGAGTATGGTGGTGCACCTTTGATAGGAATAAATGGGACTTGTATTGTTACTCATGGAAGTAGCAATGACAAAGAAATAAAAAATGGAATAAAAGTAGCTTCTAAAATGCTTAATTATCACCTAAATAATATAATAGTAGAAAAGTTAAAAGAATATAATATAAGTAAAATTCATTGGTTTAGATGGGAATAAAATTTTTTTATAAAAAACTTGACATTTAAATTGAATATTTATTAAATTTAGAAAATTTTTTTGGGAGGATTTAAGAAATGGAAATAAGTTTAGAAGGAAAAGTATCACTTATAACTGGTGCAGCAAGGGGAATAGGAAAAGCAATTGCAAATAAACTTGCTCTTGCTGGTTCAGATATTATAATTGCCGATCTTATGTATGATGAGGCTCAAAAAACTGCTAAAGAGATTTCTACACAGGGTGTTAAAGCTTTTCCAGTATCTGCTAATGTAGCAGATTTTAATTCTGTTGAAGAGTGTGTAAAAAAATCTATTGATGAATTTGGGAAAATTGATATTTTAGTAAACAATGCAGGTATTACAAAAGATACATTGATTTTAAGAATGAGCCCAGAAGATTGGGATTTTGTATTGAATGTAAATTTAAAAGGTGTATTTAATTTTACAAAAGTAGTGGCACCATATATGATAAAGCAGAGAGCAGGTCGTATTGTAAATATAGCTTCAATTGTTGGAATTACAGGAAACATTGGTCAAGCAAATTATTCAGCAAGCAAGGGCGGAGTTATAGCATTCACAA
>CAZSCZ010000062.1:8310-12222 GCA_964605455.1 uncultured Spirochaetia bacterium | reverse complement strand
TGTTAAATTAATATATCTAACAGACCTAAAGGTCTGTTTTTACAACTCATTATAACTGATAAAGGATAAAGCGATAGAGCAAATAGGATTTTTATCAGAGACGAAGGTAATATTATGTAGAAGGTGGGAAGGAATTTTAGATAAAGTCTCCATAAGGATAGTGGCAGCAGCTTTTAAATCTCTTTTACAGTAAGTTAAGTAAAGCTATAAAAGATTTTATGATTTTTATACACATAGGCAAAGATGCTATAACTCACAAATTACCAGCGACTCTAATATAAGTTTCATCAGCAATTGTAGAATTAGAGGTAAAGTGAGAGAGGTAAGAAGCAGCAGAGACAAGCTAATTATGCATAGTTTGATGAGAGATTTTAACATCAAAGATAGAGAAATGTATTATGAAAATGAAAAAGAGCTTTTTTATTATAATTCTTTTTATAATTAAGTTAAATTTTCTTTTTGGGTTATCAGATACAGAACTTTTAGATTTAATTCAGCAAAAATGTTTTAATTTTTTTTGGAACGAAGTAAATACTAATAATGGATTAATTAAAGATAGGGCAAATAATTTTAGCTCTGATAGTTATACTTGTGCAAGCATTGCTTCAGTAGGATTTGGTTTAACTGCTATATGCATTGGTGAAAATCGTGGATGGGTAAGCTATGATGATGCATATAAAAGGGTATTAACAACTCTTAATTTTTTTAAAAGTAGTGCAGCTGGAACTAATGGGTTTTATTATCATTTTTTAGACATTAATACAGGCGCAAGATATGGAGATTGTGAGGTATCTTCTATTGATACTGCATTATTTTTAGCAGGTGCTCTTTTTGCTGGTCAGTATTTTAAAGGCACAGAGATAGAAACACTTGCAGATGAATTATACAAGAAAGCTGACTGGACCTGGATGTGTAATGGAACTGATTTTATATGTATGGGATGGAAGGATGGTGGTTTTTTATCAATATATTGGGATACTTATAATGAAGGAGTACTTCTTGATGTGCTTGCAATAGGTTCACCTACGCATCCGCCTATAAATTCACCGTTTTGCTGGAAAGGAATGACTCGGCCTACTGGTCAATATGCAGAGTATAATTTAATATATTGTAGCTGGCATAATTCTTTGTTTATACATCAATATCCACAGCTTTATATTGATTTAAGAAATAAAGTTTGTGATTTTATTGACTATTATGAAAATTCAATTTCAGCTACTTATGCAAATAAGATATATTGTAATAATACATTTGGATATGATGAAAACTGTTGGGGAGTAACAGCTTGTGACGGGCCAACAGGCTACTATGCTTATGGTGCTCCTCCTTGGGATAGTGCTGCTTTAAATGATGGAACTATAGCTCCTACTGCTGCTGGTGGTTCTGTTATGTTTACACCTGAAATTTCTGTTAAAGCACTAAGATATTTTTATGAGAATTATTATAATAAACTCTGGGGAAAATATGGGTTTGCTGATTCATTTAATCCCAAAATGGATTGGTATGCTACTGATGTATTAGGAATAGACCTGGGGGCTATTTTGCTTTCTATTGAAAATTATAGGACTGGAATGGTGTGGAATACATTTATGAAAATCTCTTATATTACAAACGCACTAAATAAAATGGGATTTGTTAATAAACCTTCTGAAGAATTATCTAAACTATTTCAAAATTATCCCAACCCTTTTAACCTTCAGAAGGATGAATTTACTATTATTGGATACAATCTTCTAAGAGAATTTTCTGTAATAATTCAAATTTATACCGTTTCAGGAAGATTAGTTTTTGAGAAAAATGAAGGTCTTCAGACATCTGGACTCCATTCTATAAAGTGGGATGGAAGAGATATGAATGGAAAGTTGGTTCCGCCAGGAATATATGTTGTGATGTTAAAAACAAATAATAAAATAAAAGATATTAAAAAATTAATTATAATAAGGAAGTAAAACTTTAAATTTTTTTAGTAAAAGATTATGGAAATTTATTTTATAAAAGAATAAAATTTTAACTTCTGAAAAAGAGCTAAAGGAACATAGATAAATGATTACCTTTTCTCTTAATCTATTCTATTTTATCGCTGGATTACAAATTTTATATATCTCTTATTGCCTTTGCTATCCTCAATTTCTGCTATATATGCTCCTCTAACAAGTGATTTGCCGTTTTTATCTTTTACATCCCATATAATTTTGTTATCTGCAATTGCATCTTTTAATTCTATTAAATTATCACCCAATATATTATAAATTCTTATTTTAACATCCTGAGGCACATTAAAAAAAATAATATAATCCTTTCCAGATTTGTATGGATTGAAAGGATTTGGTGCTATAACAATATTATTTAGAGCAGGGCTTGCAAGCGGAATGGTGCAACATACTTTATTTGAGTGCTCCTCTCCTGATTCATTTGTTGCTATAACTTTATACCAATATGTTACTCCTTTTGATACTGATTTATCCTCAAATTGAACAACATCTTTTTCAGTTGTTCCAATTACATCAAAATTTATGCCGTCTTTACTACGACATATTTTGTATCCTTCTTCATAACTACTATCCACCCATTTAAGCCCAACTGCGTCTACTTTTACATAGTCTATTATTAAATTAAATACAGCAGTAGGGGTTAATTGAATTCTTGTTATAGATATGTCATAATCACCAGCAGATAACTTATTATCAGTTTCGCCCCAATCTTGCGCAAAATTTGCATCTATACTTACAAATCTTCCTGTTACATAAATATTGCCAATATTGTCTATTTCTATATCAAGACCACCATCATGGAGACTTCCCCCCATTCTTTTTGTCCAGCCGTAAGTTCCATCTGAGTTTATCTTTGTTATAAATATGTCGCAGGAACCAGCAGATGATTTATTATCAGTTCCGCCCCAATCTTGTGCAAAATTTACATTTGTCTCAAAAAATCCTGTTACATAAATATTGCCATTCTCATCTGTTGTTATACCAGACGCCCAATCATTACAAATTCCACCAATTCTTTTTGTCCAGCCATAACTACCATCTGAATTTATCTTTGTTATATAAACATCAAACTTATTGCTATCACTTGGACCAGCATTTGTCTTAATGTCAGTTTCGCTCCAATCTTGTGCAAAATTTACATTTGTGTCAAAAAATCCTGTTACATAAATATTGTCACTATTATCTACTGATATACATTTTGCTTCATCTTGATACTTTCCTCCAATTCTTTTTGTCCAGCCATAACTACCATCTGAATTTATCTTTGTTATAAATATATCACTGGCTCCAGCATTTGTCTTAATATCAGTTCCGCCCCAATCATCTTTAAAGTTTACATTGGTCCTAAAAAATCCTGTTATATAGATATTATCACTACTATCTATTGCTATACCAGACGCCCAATCCCATTTTTCTCCCCCAATTCTTTTTGTCCAACCATAACTACCATCTGAGTTTATCTTTGTTATAAATATGTCTGCCTCACCAACAGATGTCTTATTTTCAGTTTCACCCCAATCTTGTGCAAAATTTACAGTAGTAGTGCCACTAAAATCTCCAAACGTGCCTGAAACATAAATATTACCAATACTGTCTATTGCTATACCATAACCTTCATCCTTGAGATTTCCACCAATTCTTTTAGTCCAGCCATAACTACCATCTGAGTTTATCTTTGTTATAAATATATCGTGGACTCCAGCATTTGTCTTAATATCAGTTCCACCCCAATCTTGTGCAAAATTTACATTTGTTGTAAAATATCCTGTTACATAAATATTACCATTGTTGTCTATTGTTATAGCTTTGGCACAATCATTAATATACTTCCCAATTCTTTTTGTCCAGCCATAACTACCATCTGAGTTTATCTTTGTTATAAATATATCACTGGCTCCAGCATTTGTCTTAATATCAGTTC
>CAZSCZ010000062.1:0-8210 GCA_964605455.1 uncultured Spirochaetia bacterium | reverse complement strand
TTTACATTTGTTGTAAAATATCCTGTTACATAAATATTACCATTGTTGTCTATTGCTATACATGTAGGTTCATCACTCTTGCTATCACCTATTACTTTTGTCCATTTATATATAGATGATGTAGAAGCTTCTAATACAACTGAAAAGATAATTGAACAAAATAAATAAATTCCTATAAATTTTAATCTGGTCATCATTTTTTCCTCCTTTTCATTTTCATTTTTACTTCATTTTTTGCTTTCATTAACCATTCTTTTACATTCTCATTGTGAGGGTCTATTTTTAAAGCTTTTTCAAATTCTTCTATGGCATATTCATATCCACCCCTGTAATAGTGGTCCAACCCCATATAATAATGATACTCAAATTTATCCTTCTCTTCTTTGCTTAATTTTAATAATATTATTTCTACTCTGCGATTTTTTGCACGTCCTTGCTCTGTTTTATTGCTTGCAATTGGCTTGCTGCTCCCATATCCTTTGATACTCATTATACTCTTCTCTATGCCTTTCTTTACAAAATAATTATATACTGCTTTTGCTCGCATTTTTGATAAATTTAAATTAAACTCTTCACTACCTATGTTATCAGTATGTCCACATATTAATACCCTCGTATATCTCGCTCTTTTTAATATATCAACAACCTTATCAAGAGCTTTATATGCATCTTTTCTTAATTTTGCTTTGTTATATTCAAATAAAATTGCATTATTTTCACTTATCTTTATTACTATCTCTTTTTCTCTTTCTTCTATTACTATCTGGCTACTTGGAGCAAAATCAAACCTTACTCCAATGCCAACTCTATGCACTTTTCCTATTTCTCGTCCGCTGTATCCATAATCTACATAATAATTTCTATAACTAAATCCACACCCCATCCTTATATCAACTTTCTTTTTGTTATTTATACGACATCCACTCCTTAAAAATATTATCTCTCTAAAACTATACTGCATCCCTATACTTAAAATAAAATCTGTTTCTATTTCTTTTCCTACATCAGTTGTTATGGTCATTTTGTGTGATTTAGAATATTTTTTCTTTAACAAATAAAAGCTATAATTCCCACCAATTTTTACTCTCATTGGCAAGCCATATGTCTTTTTAATTTTTTTTATTTCATAGCCAATATTTTGAGCTAAAATAGAAATACCCCAATTATTCTGTTTATATATTCCTCCTATATCTGTACCTAATCCAATACAGGTCTCATCTCCTAATTTTTCTATAGGAAATTTTAAATTTATACCTATACCTATTTTATCTGTTAAGTTGTATCCATATCCTATTAAAAACGAATAAAAACATATATTCATTTTTTCTCCAGTGCTATAGCTTACTCCATCTGTAGAATTTGAAGTTATATCACCAAAAAAAAGAGATAAAAAACCTATTCCAAGTCTTTTTACTTTTTTTATATCCATAACAGAAAAGAAGGATATATAATTTATATCTTGGAAGTATTTAATATATGAAAGATATAAATCTATCTTTTTAAAAGTGGTGGTAGTTATAGAAAATTTTGGGAAATTAAATGTAAGAAGAGATGGGTTATAATAAAATGATGAAGCATTATTCATATAAAGAGAAGATGTGGCATCAGCTAGAGAAGAGCAAGCGGGTGATGGTGAAATTTTTAAGAATTCAAATCCAGCCCAACCATTAAAGAAAGGGTATATAATTGAGAAAAAAATGCATAAAATAATAAACACTTTCTGGCGCATATCCACCTCCTTTTGTTAATTTAGACATAGGGACGGTGCACAACTTTATTAACAATAAATAAATTAACATACCTAAAGGTGTGTTTCTCCATTTTTTATCAATAAATATATGATATTGCAGTTTGTTGATTCCAGCATTGCCGAATGAAAAGCCAATATTTATATAAACTTCGCATACTCAACAGTCCTTGTAACCCTTTCGTTAAGAAAGGCGATGCAATCTCCTATTTTTAAAATAGCTTCGGTCACTTCGCTTTTATTTTTTATCCTGTGCACTTAAAATTTAATAAAGTTTTGCACCGTCCCCAGCACGGATCAATAAAAATTCTACGCGTCTATTTTTTGCTCTGCCTTCTGCAGTTTTATTGCTTGCAACAGGATGTTTTTTGCCATATCCAAATGCTTTTATCCTTTTTTGGCTAATTCCTCTCTTTACTAAATATTTTTTTACATTTAATGCTCTGTCTTTGGATAACTTAAGATTGTATTCATCACTACCAATATTATCTGTATATCCACTTACTATAATATTATATTTTGGCTCTCTCTTTAAAAAGTCCGCTATCTGATTTAATGTCTCTTTTGCTTCTGACTTTAATTTGGCACTTTTATAATCAAATAATACAGATGCAGCCATTGAAAAATAAATCTTTTTTTTGCGCGCATCTAATTTTAATCCTATCTTTACTTTATCTTCATTACTATACCATTTATGATTATTCGTTTCAACTAACTCTAACCTGAAAAAATATTCCTCACCAAATTTACACATCTTCCCTTTTTTATTTTTGCCATCCCATTTTATTATGTTTGGTAATTTTTTCCCTTTAATTTCTTTAAATAGCTTTTTATTGCTGCTTTCTAAAATTATTAGCCGATATTGTTTTATTCTTTTTTTATCTTCTTTGTCTATATCTACATAAATTTTTACCTTATTTTTTCTTTTGAGGTCCGGGATAAACAATTTAGGCTCTGTTTTTATAGTGGAGTCAATAGGAATAATCCTTTCACTTTTTTCAGCAAGATACCATATAATACCAATTTTATGGCACAATCCCCATCTTTCAGTAGGCTCTATTGAATAATTTATTGATACACCATTGTTCCTAAAATTATAATTTATTCCTATCCCTCCTGTAATACCTTGAGAAGTGTTTTCGTCTAAAAATTTATAGCCACATCTTAATGATATAATATTTTTTATACAGAACTGTAATCCATTATAAATGGCAACATAAATTTTTTTGTTACTTACTCTTACAAAAGATTTTTTATCATAAACAAAATCTGTAGATAAATCCAAAAAATTAAAAAGCTTGTAATTAAAACCTATTCTATAAATAAAAGGAATGTTATAGTCTTTTTCAAAATTTATATGGTTCACACTTATACCTATAGTAAAATTACTTTCATTTTTTTTATAATACTTTAACGGTAAAAATCGTAAATCTACTAATACTCCTATATCGCCAAGGAATTTATCTTTTAAAGAGAGATTGTATATCTTTTGATTTATGTCTCTTATATTTGCTCCTATACATATTCTTTTAAAGGTTTTATGTTTAAATTTGAAAATTTCTGAGCCAATTCCAAAGATAAATTCTATAAGATAAGAGTCAATATTGCCAATATAACTCTCTTCATACCCTTGAAAATTTAACAGATAGTTTGCTCTTAAGGCACCTATTATTGAAAGTTTATTATGAACAATTGGGATACCAAAGCTTAATGAGTTTATCCTTGTATCACTTATCCATTCAAAATGACTAAAATTTATTGCAAATCTATTAATCCCTGAGATAGACGCAGGATTATACCAAAAATAGCTTAAACCTTTTTTAGCAGTTCCAGTTTCGGCCTGCCCACCTGCTATTGGCTCGGGAATTAGTTTCAAATCTTCTAAGATTTGTTGCGCAAATGAAATACTTTGAAATAGCAGAAAATAAATTAAGATGTATATTAAAAATATTTTTTTTATCCAATCCATCTTTGTTATTTCTCCTTAAGCTCCTTCTATATAAAAAATTATTTTACTACAGCTAATTTCGCTTTATATTCTATTTCACCTGCTTTGAAATACATAAAGTAGACTCCATATCCTACTTTCCTGCCTTCACTATCTCTACCATCCCATCCTATACTGTGTTCCTCATTCGGATAGTATATCTCGCCTGGTTCTATCTTCCTTACAAGCTGTCCAGTTATACTGTATATTTCCATCCTTGCCTTAGTTGGTTTACTTACTACAAATACAACTTTAAACCTTGACTCACCATTATATGGTATTAGATTATATTTTATCCTTACTCCTACATTAACTCCAATTATCCTTATTGTGTATTCACCCGTCGGCTCACCCTCTGCTTCATTGCTACTGTCTTTAAAATAATATCTATACTTTATTATACCATCTCCTACATAGTATATCTTCTTACTTAATCTATATACCATACCATTATAATAATCACCTGCTACCTCTTCCATATCATATTTCTCATCTTCTTCATATATTGAATTATCATTTATATCTATCCAAACCTGTTTTATCTCAGCTGCATCACCTTCATTGTCCTTATATTTTACTTTAAATTCAAAATATTCACCACTCTTCCCTTCATCAGGATTTACTCCATCTGTAATATATCCTATATCATTGCACCATAAAAGCTGTGGCGCTGTATTTCCTATCTCATTTCCACTATAATACCAACTCTCATTTGTAAATATCGGATATTTGTCACATACTGTTATATAATAATACCATTTACCTACTGAAGGTGTATCTATATAATTAGTAGTGCTTATATCTGTAATACATTTAATAATATTTGTTTTGCAAAGATTAGTTGTGCCTGGAATAGATGAGCGGTATATATTATATCTGTAGAAATCAGATGGAGTTGGACATTTATTCCAAGTCAAGTATATATTTGTGTTAATCTGGGTAACTTTTAAAAAAGAGACAGAAGGTGGTGGAGTAGTATCTTTCCCAGGAGTTATATCAAATGGTGCTAATAATCTATAAGGAGTGAATTCGTCATAAGATGTAATACCAATAGTTTTGCTCTTGATAATAGAAGCAATAGTGCTGCCCCACCAGTTGTTCGTGATTTTTACCGATAAGCCTGATGCATTTGAGAAAGCACAATTGTTTGGTGAAAGATTATTCTTATGAAATCCTGTCAGAGAGCCTGAAGCATAAACTACTCCATAATTGTTGTTTGTAATAGCATTAAGTGATATTTCACAAGATGAGCTTTTATAATAAACTCCTACAGGATTGGAGTATATCTGATTATATTTTATTGTAGAACCTGCTGAATTAGAGATATAAAGCCCATAAGAAGAATTATTATGTATTTGATTTTTTATTAATGTACAGGATGTAGCAGAGGAAATATAAATACCTGTTGGATTATTGTAAATATAATTTGAAGATATCAACTGATTAGAATCGCCAATATAAATGCCACCATTGCTGTTACCATATATTTTGTTAGATTTTATTATATTATTTTTTGTCATATTTTTAAATTCTATTCCATATCCATTATTACCATAAATAGTATTGCTTATAATAGTATTATTATCTACAGCACAGGTTCCAAAAGCCCAGGTTGTACCATCACCATATAGAATTATACCTGAGCCACCTTTATTTGACCATATTGTATTATATTTTATAATATTATTATAACTATGGTCACAATTTCCATTTACAAACCAGAAACAGATTCCAGAAAGAGCGTTTTTTCCAATTTTGTTATGATAAAATTTATCATTATTCATATCAGCAAGTCCCCAACCTTTTCCTGTAAGATATATTCCATCTTTTCCATTCCCTATAATAGTATTATTACTGTAAGTAGTATTCATATCATCACATAAATACATACCATAACCACCGTTACTATTTATAGTATTATTATAGAAATTATTATCAGAATTAGCTAAAACAACATAGACCCCATCCGAAGTGTTATGACTAATATAGTTTCCTATAAAGATATTTTTCCACGCATCTTTTTCAGAAGCTGTATCCTCACGCTCAATTCCTTTACCATTAGATACAATAGTATTATCAATAAATGTATTTTGTTGGACATCATTATTAATTGTAATTCCTGTGCCATTATGTGCTATATAATTGTTTGTTATAGTGCCCTGTCTTGTTTTACCTGCACCATCATCACCTGATATTAAAATACCTGACAAGCTATTGCTTATAATTCTACAATTAGCTACTCTAAATCCAGCTACATATGAACCTGGACTACCTTGTTTACCTATTATTATCCCAGTATTAGCATTTTTTATGGTAATTCCTATAATTTTTATATAATCTCTTCCATTTGCATAATTTAGATTAAAACCATAATTTCCACCACCTACATTTACAATTACAGTTTCATTTGGATAATTTGAGAAAGTTATATTTTCATTTAATGGCATTATATTATTTTCGTTATATATGCCGCCGCGAATACATACTTTATCACCGAAATTTACATTAGAAGCAGCGTGGCAAATTGTGCGCCAAGGGTTAGCAAAATCACCTGCATTTGAATTATTTCCCCAAGTTGCTACATAATATGTTGTAGCATTTATACTTCTTGTACAAAAAAGTATTACTATCAAAACCAGAAGATTTAGCAAATTGTTTTTTACAACGAAAATGTTTTTTATCAATTGTATAAAAAACATTTTTCTCCTCTCTATTTAATATTATATCGCATTTTTTAAAAATGTCAACTGCTTTTAATTTTTTGGCAACAATTTCTTTTGGATGGTTGAAATTTCAAATAAAAAGTATTATAATTAAATAAATAAAAATAAAGGAGAGAATATAGTATGGCTACTTCATATTTTACATCTGAAAACGAGTTATTTCTTCATTTATATGATAAGATTATGAGTCGCGAGATTATTACATTTGGAGAGTTAGTAGAATATATTGGGAAATTATCAATAAATTTTAAAATAGATAATGTAATAAAAAAAGCATTTTATCTTCTAAAAGAGTTACATTGGGGATTTTTTAAAGAGATGGACAAATATTGTTTTTTAAAATTGTGGAAAGAATTGGTTGTAAAAAATAATAAATATCCGGATTTTGGTGATATAAAGCGAAACATTGCTGTATCAGATATATATATAGCGATATTAGACATTCATGGATATACAAAATTTTGTGAAGAAAGCAAACATAATCTTTCAAGGCTGCACAATTTAGACAAATTTTTGCAGAATGGTATCAAAAAGATTGCTCAGAGAAATGAATCATTAGCAAGAAGAGAAAGAGGAGATGAAATACTTATTGTATCACCTTCAGCAACTGATATTATTGCTACAATTTTAGGAATTATAAATAGTTTTTCTAAAAGGCCAATTTTTCAGGATGAGACTATTATTAGGGAACGTAGTGATTATAGTATTAATTTACCTGAATTTAAAATTTCAGCTGGCGTTGGGGGAGGGCATTATTCAAATTCACTTATTATTACTGAGGATGGTTTCCTTTCAGGTTCTCTGTTGAACATTGCTGCAAGATTACAAGCAAGAGCTAATGAGTTATCACCTACGCAATCTAAAGTTCTTATTACTAAAAGTGTTTATACCAGCTACATTAAAGAAAATAGGATTACTAAAAGTGTGCTTTATAAAAGTAACATACTCTGCTTTTTTGACCACGGACCTATAGATTTCAAAGATTTAACATTGCCGTGTTATGAAATTCTATTTAGGGAAGAGGAAAAGTATAGAAAAAAATATGAACCTTACTTGACTACATTGTTTCGTTCTATTAAAGCTGGGTTGTGGAAACAAAAAGTATTTATTGATACTGCTGAGTTAATTAAACAAGTTTGTTCTGTGATGCCATTTTTTCTTATAAAAGTAAAAATAGAAGAGACTGAGCAAGAAGTTACTCCAACATTTATATCAGAATTATGTGATAAAGCAAAAAAACTTTATGAAACCGAAGATTATATTGCTTCCATAAATACTTTGGGTAGAATTGTTTATCTGGTGCAGCATATCCCTAATTTTGATAAGTTAGTCCTTGATTATGCCAATGAAATTTATTCTAAATATAATAGTATAATCCCTCTTTTTGAAAGTGCACTTGAAAATGAGATTAATAAAAGGATTGATTTGATATTTGATGAGAAACATAAAATGGCATATACTCATATTAAAAGAAATATAGAGATTTATGAAAAATTAAAAAAATATGCAAGAAACTCAAAAGCACTACAAAATAGAAAAACTATATGGAATACTCTTGTAGAGAATAAGCTACCTTATATGAAGCCCAGGATTCATTCAGGCAAACAAAAAAGTAAATTAATGAGTCAATTATGAATAAAAGTTACCAGCAATTTTGGTTTTTTTGTTTTGAAAATGAGGGACTGAAAATGAGGGACGGTGCACAACTTTATTAACTTTATTAATAATTTTTCAATAAAAACTATACTTTATT
>CAZSCZ010000061.1:0-12243 GCA_964605455.1 uncultured Spirochaetia bacterium | reverse complement strand
GCAATATACTCTTGAACGAATGGAAAAAGAGAAGAGAATATTGAATGTTGTAAGCCGTGGTGGTTCAATGCTCGTTGTTTGGATGAAAAAAAATCAAAAAGAGAATCCTATGTATGAATATTATGACAAGATTCTTGAAATTGCAAAAGAGTATGATATTACATTAAGTCTTGGTGATGGTTTTAGGCCAGGGGCTCTTGTTGATGCTTCTGATAGAGCACAAATTCAGGAGCTTATTCTGCTTGGAGAGCTTGCCCAAAAAGCTTACGAATTTGGGGTACAGGTTATGATAGAAGGACCAGGACATATCCCTTTAAATGAGATTGAAATGAATATTAAACTTGAAAAGTCATTATGCCATAATGCCCCTTTTTATGTGCTTGGTCCTGTTGTAACTGATATTGCACCTGGTTATGACCACATAACCTCTGCAATAGGTGGAGCACTCGCAGCATATTTTGGCGCTGATTTTTTGTGCTATGTTACACCATCTGAGCACCTTAAATTACCTTCTTTAGAAGATGTTAAAGAAGGTGTGATTGCTACTAAAATCGCAGCACATTCAGCTGATGTTGCTAAAGGTATTAAGAAAGCTTTAAAACAAGACCTGGCTATGGGACTTGCAAGAAGAAAGCTGGATTGGGAAAAGCAAATAAAACTTTCAATTGATCCTGAAAAGAGTAGAAAGTATAGAGAAAAAAGTGAAACTTTTAATGATATAGTCTGTTCAATGTGTGGAGAATATTGTGCAATAAAACAGATAAGAGATGTTTTGAATGATATAAGCTAATCCAATATGCAAAATTTACAAAATAATTTTTTCTGGTTTGAAACAAATAAATTTGATAAAGAAAATTTCCTTTCTTTCTATTTTTTTAATCCTGTTAAAATTATAAAACTTGTTTCTCCTGATAAATTAATCCAATTTTTTCATAGCTTAGAAAGTCTAACCAAAAAGTATTATGTAGCAGGATTTTTTAGCTATGAACTTGGATACCTGTTTGAGGAAGTATTTAAATATAAAAAAAGATTTGGCTTCCCTTATGCCATTTTCTGTGCCTATGAAAAACCTATAATTTTTGACCATAAGTGTAATAAGTTCATCTCAAAAGAGATTAATAATATCTATCAACAACCTTTATCTTATAAAATAAAAAATTTAAGATTAAATATTGCAGAAGAGGAATATATTGAAAAAATTAAGAAAATAAAAGATTATATTTACAGAGGAGATATTTTTCAGGCAAATTATACGATAAAATATAAATTTGATTTTTCAGGTTCTGCTTTGGGATTATATCTGGATTTAAAATATAAACAAAAAGTATCGTATAATGTTTTTGCAAAACTTAATGATTATTATATCCTTTCATTGTCGCCTGAACTATTTTTTTACAAAGATAAAGATTATATAAAAGTAAAGCCAATGAAGGGAACCATAAAACGTGGTTGCAATATCTATGAAGATAAAAAGAACATATTATACCTCCAAAATGATGAAAAAAATCAAAGTGAAAATGTTATGATAGTAGATTTACTTAGAAATGACCTTGGAAAAATTTCAAAATATGGTTCAGTAAAGGTTTCTAAATTATTTGAAATTGAGAAGTATAATACATTATTTCAAATGACATCTACAATAGAGAGCAAATTAAGCAAGGGAATTTCTTTATACGAATTAATAAAAAGTATTTTTCCATCAGGTTCTGTTACAGGTGCGCCCAAAATTAGAAGTATGGAGATTATAAAAGAACTTGAAAAAGAAGAGAGAAAAGTTTATACAGGTGCAATCGGTTTTTTTGAACCCACAGGAAAAGCAAAGTTTAATGTGGCAATCCGAACAATTTTAATTCAAAAAAATAAAGGAGAAATGGGAGTTGGTAGCGGAATAGTCTATGATTCTTCACCAGAGAAGGAATTTGAAGAATCTAAATTAAAGGCTTATTTCTTAATTAAGAAACCTGTAAAAAATTTTTCGTTAATTGAAACTATACTTTTTGATAAAAATTTTAAATATTTAAATTTACATCTGAAAAGACTAAAAGAGTCTGCTGAGTATTTTGACTTTAAATTTAATAAAAAAGAAATATTGTCAAAAATAAATGAAATATCTCAAATACTTGTAAGTGGAAAGTATAAAGTAAGAATTCTGCTAAATAGTGCTGGTCAAGTGAAAATAAGTTATGAAAAAATAAATAATTCATTTAAAACTTACAGATTAAAAATTTCAAAATACCGAACAAACAGCAATGATATTTTTTATTTTCATAAAACTACAAATAGAGAGTTATATGAATCTGAACTTAAAAAAGCCCGAAACAAAGGATTTTTTGATATAATATTTTTAAATGAGAAAGACGAAGTAACAGAAGGAGCAATAACGAATATTTATATAAAAAAGAACGGAATAATCTATACGCCACCTGTAAAATGTGGACTTTTAAATGGTATAATGCGTCAGGTCCTAATTAAGAGATATAAAATGAAAGAGGAAATAATAACATTAAAAGATTTAAAACAAGCAGATGAAATATATATTTCAAATTCAATAATTAACTTCCAAAAAGCCTTATTACAAATTAAACAATAAATATTTCTGAGTGTGTTTGAAAAATCATCAATCATTTTCTCATTCTCGCATCACATCCTGTGATGCTCCGAGGTCTCCGCCTATTTTGGCATCCCTGCCAAAATTACGGCTCCGAAAACCGAAAATGATTGATGATTTTTCTTTAATCACGAGATTTTTTAAACAGACTCAAATATTTCTTGACAAATGAAATTTTTGTATTATAATATGTAATCAGAAAATGAAAAAATATATAGTAATATTATTATTAATTGCTTTTATTGCTCTCTTTAATTGCACACGAGTGCCTAATCCATTTTCAGCTGTGAAAAAGCAACCAGAAGCAACAATTGATGTATACCCCGTAGGTTTTTGGAAAAATAGTTCCGTAACACCATATATGTTTGATACTGAATTTGTTGTTTATAACCCTGATTATGACCTTAGTATAGTTAATACATTTATTATTCAAGGTGATTGGTATAACTTTCCTGAAAGTTTAAATAAAAAAAATTATGAGAGTGGATGTGAATTATTATATTGTCACAACTCTGTATATGGTGCAATAATCTATGAACATAATGTAAAAGGAGTTTTTACTCCATCTGGTGTGGACTCTTTTCCACCTAATATTCTTAATATTATAGGTCCTAATGGTGGCACCTTTACTCCTACCTCCCCGCCTGATATCCGAATAGTAGTTCAAGAAACTAATATAACTGATGGATTATATATTCAAAGATATTATTCGTTTTATGTGGTAGATATTTATGGGAATGTCTCTGAACCATATACAAGAGAAATTAAATATGTAATGTGTACAGCAGAATTTGTTGATGCATACAGCTGGTTTACAGGAAATATAACATCTGCCACATATAAATATGTTAATTTAGCAGAAGTTATACGAACTATTCAATATACTTCTTCTTCACAAGAGTTTGAGGTAAGACTTCTTTTTAATCCATTAGACTTTTCAGGATGGGCTTCATTTTCCGATGAATGGATACTTATATCTTTACACATAGGAGATAATAGTGAAAACTTCACATATTGTGATTTACAATCGGATGGGGAATACTATTGTGGCGGCAACCAAGTTGGCGATATTATTATATTTTCTGTTCAGGATTCTGAATAAATGAAATTTGATATTAAAAAAATATTTATTTTAATTTTTCTAATATCTGCAACATCTTTATGGGCTAAAAGTTGGAAGGCTACACCTGCAACTACAGGCTATTACAAAGAAGAATTTAAAAAAGTTTATTTCCACTTTGGAATTGGTGGTTCTATTGGTTTCTCTTATTATCTTAATTATAGTGAAAACAATAATTTTTACCCTTATATAATTTCAATAAAACTTATAAAAGAGATAAAGGAAGGCGAAATAGGATATTTTTTAAAATTTGATAATATATTTGAAACAAAAGAATATACTGATGAATCTACTTATTATGGTGATAGTTTTCGTGAAATGCACTTTCTATATATTGGTATTAATAAGAAATATAAAAGTTTTATTCCCTTAACAGAATGGCTATTACCCTATATCTCTATAGGTGGGTGCAAAATTGAAGCTGAGTATCACCATAGCACTGCTAATTTGGATGGTTATATTGATAATGCAGAAATCAGAGGCAGTGGCTGGGGAATTGGAATTGATTTAGGAACTGATATAGAATTGATTGAAAACTTCCTTTTTCTTAATATAGGAATGAAATACAACTGTAATTTTATGGGTAATATCTATAGAATAATATGGCTTGAGGAAAATAAAGAGATACAAATTAAAATGGAGGAGCAAAACGAGCACTATATTTTATTTTACACTGGATTTCATTATTTTCTATTTTAGGCTATGAAAAGATTATTTTTTATATTATTAGTTTTATTAATGTTTATAGCAACAATTTGGGCTTACGAATTCAAGACACAGAAAGACTCATATTTTGTGCCTTTGCGAACAAAAATTTTTTGGACATTGGGAAGTGGTATTGGATTGGGCAATGGGTTTGGATATGGTAGTGGCACAATGGGCACAGGAAATATTGAACTTGTAAGAATTCTTGGAAAAATTAAGCCTCAACCTTTTTGGTTTGAGTATGTATGGTCAATGCTTGCTATAGGATACGGGGTCTATCAGGATGAAGAAAAAATAGACGAACTTATCCCTTTTTATACTGTTCTGGGATTTGGTGTTAAATTAAATAATAAAACATATCCCTGGAAATTTGTTCCATATACTGGATTTGGAACAGGGATTGCTGCTATTTTAAATAAAAAAGATATTGATACTAATAACCCACAATTAGATGGAGAAAAATGTGATTTAATTTATGTTGAAATATTTGGAATAGAATGGTATATTTCAAAAGAAGTTGCTTTTTTTGCTGAACAAAGGTACCTTTGGGGCAAAGTTGTAGTAAATGATGATTATATCCCCAATATGCACGACTTAGAAGATGTTACTATAAATAATAGCACATTCAAAAAGCAAGAGTTGAAAATAAGACAATTTAATATCTCAATTGGCGTAAGATTTTATTGGGGCTTAGATATATTTTAGTTCTTTGAATTCTGGTAAAAATAAGAAGAGGATATAGAGTCAGAGATAGATGTATCTCTGTGGTAAAATTTTTAAGCGTATTCGGTAATTTAAGTGGCAAAAGGCACAAAATTTTACGGTTTTCTGGGCGCCCCCACTCACAAAATGTGGATGGATGGGGGAAAACCTTATAGTCCAATTTATTGGTAAGAGGAGGAATTATATTATGAAAAAAAGAGTAACCCCATATGCTATGATTATAGTATTACTTATTTCCATCAGTTGCCAAAAAATTAATAATTCTCAAAAAAAGGGATTTTTAATAAAAGGTGTTTATTCTGAAGAAGATGTAAATTTTTTTACAAACTTTTTTAAACAGATGGAAGAGGCAGTAAGAACAGAAGACCTTGAAAAGTCTATTTCTTTTTATTCAAAAGATTTTATGAGTGATGAGGGCATTAACCTGGAACAAGTAAAAGAGAATACTGAATTCGTTTATGAGCATTACGACAATATAAATTATAAAATGTCAAATATAATTGTTACTCTCAAAAATGACAAAGCTGTTAGCATTGATAATTTTGAATATTCAGCAGAACCTGTGAAAGAAAGTTTAAAGCCCTTAGAGTATAAAGGCACTGAAAGAATTTACTGGAAAAAGGAAGGTGATGAATGGAAAATTATTAATTGGGTAGTCAGTGAAGAATAAAAAAATAGAGGAAAGGTTTATGAGGAAAAAATTTATATATATTTTAATAGGAATTATCATAATAATACAAAGTTGTGGTATATATAGAAAAGTAGTTAAGAAAAAGCCTGCTGAAGAGATTATTACAATTAAAGATGTTGAAATTCCAACCGAATCTACAAAAAAAGAAAAACAATGGGATAAACTTACAAAAAAGGAGAAAAAGAAAAGAAATAAAGCTGTTAAACTTGCCAACAAAGGAAATAAGGAACTTAAAAAAGGAAATTATAAGAAAGCAATTAAATATTTTAAAAATGCTTTAGACGAATGGGAACTTCCAGCTGCTTATCTTGGTTTAGGAAATGCATATTACAAAAATGGTGAATATAAAAAAGCTATTAATGCAATGGATAATTATATTGCTTACACTGTAAAAAATTATTCTCCTTATTTTGTTAAAGGTTTATGTTATAAGAAATTAGAAGATAATGATAATGCATTGCGTTCATTTTTGATAGCTTTAAAATTAAAAGAAGATGACCCTATAATTTTAATAGAAATTGCTAACATATATTTTGAAGAAAAAAATTATGATGAAGCTTACAATTATTATAAAAAGGCACAGAAAAAAGATAAAAAAATTATAGAAACATATCTGGGGATAGGAAATATCTATCTGGCATTAAAAGAATATGAAAAGGCGAAGGATGTTCTTGAAGAAGGTTTGAAAATAAAAGAAGAGCAAAGACTTATAGATGCTATAAATAAAGCTAAAGGTTTTATACATTTGAAAGAAGGAAACGAAAATTTTAAAGACAAAAAATATAAAAAGGCAATAGAGAATTTTGAAATTGCGGTTAAATATATTCCTAAAGTGTATGAAGCTAACTTTAATCTGGGTAGTGCATATTTAAAAGTAAAAAGCTATACCAATGCAGAAAAATATCTAAAAAATGCTTTAAATATTGATTCTACAAAAAAAGAGGCATATATAGCACTTGGTTCTGTATATTTAAAATTAAAAAGATATAATGATGCAATTAAGATTTTAAATAAAGCTTCTTCTATATGGGAGAATGATTATTCAATATATAATCTTCTGAGTCTTATTTATGCAAAGACAGAATCTTATATAAAAGCAATTGAAAATTTTGAAAAGTGTATAAAATTAAAGCCCAATTATGCAATAGCTTATCTTAATCTTGGTAAAGCATATTATAATGCAGAGAAGTTTGCTGAAGCTCTAAAAGCATTTGAAAAAGCGTATAAATTAAATCCTAATTTGAAAGAAGCTTTAATTAATTCCAAGAAAGCTAAAGCAATGATTTTAACAGAAGAAGGTAATAAATTATTTGATAAAAAAAAGTATACAGAGGCAATAAAAAAATATAAAAATGCATTAAAACTTCAGCCTAATTTTATTGAAACTACTGTTAATCTTGCAAATACATATCTTGCTACAAAAAATTATAATGAAGCGATTAAATGCTATAAAAAAGCATTAAAAATTGATAAAAATTTCTTCCCAGCTCTAAGAGGTTTAGAGAGGTCCTATAGAGAAAGTGGACAACTTGAAGCAGCAAAGAAAATATTTGATCAAATTGCACAACTAAAGGGTAAAGACCCTACAATGTATTATAAATTAGGGCTTTCATTTGAAGCTAAGAAAAAATTTAAAGATGCATTAAAAGAATATAAAAGAGTTTTGCAAATTGACCCTACATTTAAAAAAGCTAAAAAAAGGATAGGTATTATTCATTATAAAAAAGGTATTATACTTTTTAATAATAAAAAGTATAATGCTGCAATAGATGAATTTAATCTTGCATTAAAATATAATCCAACATTATTTGATGCAAAAGATAAAATAAACTATTTAAAAGCTTTAACTTATATAAACGCTGCAATTGCTGCAGACAATGCTGGTAATACTAAAAAAGCTATTGAAAACTATAAAAATGCATTAAAAAAATATCCTAAAATAAAAGAAATTTATCTTAATCTGGCAAATATTTATATTGCAGAAAAAAAATATAAAAAAGCAAAATATATACTTAAAAAAGGGTTAAAAATTTTTCCAGACTTTGCTGATTATTATATGCTTTTAGGAATAATTGCTAAATCAAAGCATAATTTGAAGTCTGCATATAATTATTATACAAAAGCTCTGGAATTACAACCAAATAATGATGAGATTTACAATCAAATTGGAGAAATATTTCTTAAAGAGGGGAATTATGATGAAGCTCTTAATAATTTTCGTGAGGCATTAAAATTAAATTATAGAAATTCTGAAGTTCATATAAATCTTGGAATAGCATATTTTAAGAAAGGCGATTATAAGCAGGCAGCGAAAGAATTTGAAGCAACAAAAAAACTTGATCCATACTATGATGCAGCTTATTTTAATGCAGGATTGGTTTATTATAAATTAAATAAATATTTAAAATCAGCACAAAATTTTAGAAAAGCAATAAAATTAAACAATAAGGTTCCATCATTTTATTTTTATTTTGCACGAACCCTATATTTTATACCAGGAAGAATTCAAGAAGCAATTAAAAATATAGAAATAGCACTTTCAATGAAAAAATCCCCTGCATACTTTTATGGCGCAGGTAAAATCTATGAAAAGAAAATGGAACACGCTTTAACAACAGAAAAGCCTAAATATCTAAATAAAGCTATTGAAGCTTACAAAACCGTTATGGAAATGGCAAAAGGAACTGTTCTTGCTGAATGGGCATATGAAAGATTGATGGCACTTATACCTGATGTTAGACTCATTAATGACTTTGCACTTTTGACAGATTCTGTTTCTACACCAGAATATGTAAATGGAATTATAATCGCTGGCGATTTGAATGGTATACTCTATTTTATTGATACAAAAAGTAAAGACAATTACATAAAAAAGAAAATTATCCTGGGGTCTTCAATTACTTCTGATATAAGTTCATATAAAAATTTTGTTTTTGTAGGAACAGAAAATGGTGAATTTTATGTTATAAATAATATTACAGGAGATATACTTGGAAGATATGTTACTTCTGATGCTATTATAGGAAAACCTGTAGTTGTAAAAAAATCTGTAATTTTTGGAAGCAAAGATGGAAATATTTATGCTTTAAATTTTTTAAAAAATAATTTATTATGGAAAATAAGATTAGGAGAAGCACCAACTGGTGGTATTCATTATGATGGTAAATATATTTTTGTAGCTGGTGAAGAAGGAACAATTTTTTCTCTATTGCCTCATAATGGAAAAATATTATGGAACAGAACAATAATAGGCAAAATACTAAATGAAATAGCTATTGGAAAAGGTTTTTTAGTTGCTGGCACTGATAGAGGTATTTTATATATTCTTAATAAAAATAAAGGAAAAATCGTAAAAAAATTAAATCTTGTATCAGGAATATTTTCAGGAATTGGATATGATAAAAAAAATATTTATGTGGGAGCAGGTCCGATTTTTTATGCTTTTAATATTCAGGGAAAAGAACTATGGAGATTTTATGCTGATTCAACTATAGTATCAAAGATAGCAATATATAAAAATAATATATTTTTTGGCACAAAAAATGGGTGTGTTTATTCTATAAAATTAAAAAATGGTGCTCAAAACTGGAAATTTTCCTGGAACAGCTCTATCCAAGGAAAACCTTTGGTTGAAGCAGATAATATAGCACTTGTGCCTGCTTTTAATGGTTCTATTCTTGAACTATATTATCGTCCATTAAAATAAATTTGACTATTTGTTATTTTTGTGATATAATATTAAAGGAATTTATAGAATTACAGATTTTTAGGAAGTCGTTGTAGGGAACAGGGATGCCTGTTCTCTACTTAAAAACCGTAAAGAATAATTTTTGGTTTTTTTTGGAAAACCTGAAATATTACGCCGAATATTTAAAAATTGGAGGAGGAAAATTATGTTGAAGAAAATATTAATTACCTTAATAATGCTAATTTTTGTAATTTATAATACTTCTCTTTATAGTGCCTGTCTTGGCATTGGTGGAGGTGTATCAATTCCTAAATTCAGTAAAAAAACAGGAATTTATATTAATACAGATATAAAGCCCTCTGCTAAGTTTGAAGAAGCAAGAATCAAATCTGTGGCTGTTTTGAAATTTGATGCTAAAAATGTTAAAAGCATTGGTGGTGAGATCATTGATTATATAGATTTAAGTAATAAATTTACTGATAGCTTGTTAAAAAGATTTTATGAAATTGGTAAAATTGATATTGCTCTTGGGGAATACGAAGATAAAATTATAGAAACAGATACACTGGAAAAGAAAAGAGGTGACTTAGAAGTCCAAGGTAGTATGATACAACGTTCAATAGAGTTCAAATGTACTCCTTATAAAAAGATTGAAAGTATATTAAGTGGCAGAATAAACAAATTTCAGGAAGGTAATAGCTGGAAAAAAAGCTTTATTGATATTACACTCAAATTAACAGATACATATACAGGTGCTGTTTACTGGATTACAGATATGAGAGGCTATGTGAAAGATGTTATTGAAACAATTGCTAAAACAATTTCAATGGGTAAATATACAGAGCCAATCCCTGTAAAAAAAGTTACAAAGGAAAAAACTAAAAAGACTGAGTCAAAAAAAATAAAAGGAACAAAGAAGAAGTAAAAGATGTAAGTGGTGAAAAAACATTATAGTCCTACACCTACAGGGATGTAGGTGGTATGCTAAAATGAATAAAATTTTGTGCTTTTTGAAAGTAGTTAAACTCAAAATGTGTGAGCTATAATTTTAGGTATGTTTTGAATTATAATTTCCGAATGCTCTAAATAATGTAATCGGAGGTGGTTTAATATGTATAAAAGAACTCTTATGTTATTAATTTTATGTGTATTGATAATAGGAATATTTGCCAGCTGTAATATATTTGATTGGCTTTATCCTGATGAAGAAACCAGTGATAATGCAGAAGACTTGGTAGCACAGGGTGATGCTGCATTACAAAATGGTGATGTTGATAAGGCATTGGAATGTTATAAAAAAGCTGTGGATAAAGATAGTAAAAATTCAAAAGCAAGATGGGGTTATGTTAAAGCCTATATCCTCAAAAAGAATGTAGATTTAATACTCATTGCATCTAAACTAACTGCAGGAGCAGACCCTTCATCTGTTATCTCATCTTCTGCAAGCTCAATTACGAATACAATGAATAATGTAATCCAATATCTTGACCCCATTGCTCATGGACAATGTGATGGGGCTATTTCATCCACATCATTTGAAGTTAATCTTAACCTTATGATTGCATATATGGTTAGAGGATTTTTAAAAAACGGTGATTCAAATGCTGACAATATTTATTTTAGTATCGAAGGATCTGGTGGTGGTGACCTCTTTATCTTTAAAAATGGTGAAATTACTTATAATCCAAATGTAGCAAATATTGAAAGCTACCAGTCTGATTTAGAAAATACATTTAATAGTATTTTAGCTTCTTTAAAAACTTCTCCGCCTTCCAAAATAAGCCGTTCTTCAGTCTCTAATATATTATACATAGCACATAATCTAACTGAAGATTTACTTTATGTGTATAAAATTATGGGTTCATCTTTTGCTGACTTCAGCGGTGGTATGTATGCTTTATATAATGGAATTGCAGGATTATCTACAGAGGAAGTTGTAGAAGATTTAAAGAAAGAAATGGAAAAAAGATATAATGAAGCCAAAGGGTATCTTGATGGCGCAGACGATGATACCGCAAATTTAAGTCACGACCATTTGAGAATTGTAGGAACTAATATGATAGGAGATGATGGTTCAGATAATTGGTATTATAATTTTAATAAGTCGTCGTGGGACACACATTCTAATCCACCGACGAAGTCTATTTCAGACTGGTATGGTAAAACCAACTTGTATCGTAGATTCCTAAACAAAAGTGGAGATTATCTTACGAATCCTCTTAATACTTCACAATTCACAAATGATTTGATATTTATCTCAGACCTTACAAATACTATTTCAAAGATTTTCAGAGATATAGAAGAATCTAATTTGCTTAAAAACCTTATTGGTATTGAATAAAATAAATTTTGGAGTTTTTTAGTATGAATATAGTTATCAGAAAATTAGAGGAAAAATTTATGGAGAAAAAAATATTTATTGCATTTTTATTAATTTTAATTTTAATTTATCGTGGATTTGCCAAGGTTGAACCGCCTGTTATGTATAATGATGCCCGTGTAATGGGAATGGGAGGCACTTTTACTGCTGTTGCTGATGATAAAAATATGCTCTTCTATAATCCAGCAGGTTTTGCTGACTATGGCTTAAAAAAGACTTCTGTTATTGATGCAATAATTGACCCAACATTGTGGAAACCACGATATACTAATATCGGTGATCTAACTCTATTTTCTCTTACATTAGGAATTAATTCTAATTTGTATGA
>CAZSCZ010000060.1:2602-12431 GCA_964605455.1 uncultured Spirochaetia bacterium | reverse complement strand
AGAAGTCGTTCAGCATCTTCTTTTGACATCTTCTTACCTTCAGGCAGTTGCGATTTTTGTTTATTTTTTCTGCCTTTATTTCCAGACTGTTGTCCGCCTTGCTGTTGACTCTGCTGTCGGCGCTGCTGACCATTACCTTGTGATTGACGCGGTTGCATATTCCGTTGCAGCATCTTTCTTGCAATTTCTATATTATATTTCGCATCCTCATCTTCCGGATTTATGTCAAGACAACGCTTGTAATATTCTATTGCCTTAAGATAATCATTCTTCTTAAAATACGTGTTTCCAATATTATAGTAAATCTTTGATTGTGTTATTCTATCTTTTATATTTAATGCTTTATTATATTCTTCAAGCGCTTTATCATATTTTCCCTGTTTATAATAAACATTACCGATATTATAATGTAAAATAGGTGATTCAGGATTATTGAGTTGAGCATCAGTATAAGTTTTTAATGCCTCTTCGTATTTTTTCTTTTCATACAATTTGTTTGCTTTATTATTCTTTGAAGCAAAACCTGCGAAAAGTTGCTGAGTATAAAATAGCAATGGAAAAACAATTATTATCAGATATAATCTTTTTATCATTTTTTATAACCTCCAAGTTCATTATCCATATTCATTCCTTATTCTTTAACCCTAAAAATTATAAATCATCTCATCCTAATTCACTATTGTCGTAAACTTAAGCAAAGAATTAGTATTTTGTCATTCCTGCAGAAGCAGGGGCGGGAATGACAACACTTGTTAAGAATTGTGCAATTATTTATGCATTTAACTATAATAAATAAACTTGTTTTTCAAAGAACAATTTTACTCTTTTGCTTGATTATGTTTATTTTAACAAGTAAAATATATCTCCTTACTTTTCAAAAGCCTAATTCTTAATCGCAAATTAAACAAATTTTTCCTCATTTTCATCTCTTTTAATAAAATTTTACTAAGGGTGTTGAAAAATTACCCACATTTTTAAGGAATCCTTTTATAATATAATAAGTTGTAAAAACAGACCTTTAGGTCTGTTAAATATATTAAATTAACACACCTAAAGGTGTGTTTCTACATTTTTTATCAATATATTACATCTTGTTAATGCATATATAAGATAAAATTTTATTTTATATAATTTTAGATATAAAAACAATTATAAAATATTTTTTCAAAATTAATATAAATTATCAAAGAGCATCATAATCCCTTGTTATTTTGACATCTCTTATTCATAAATATTTTACACTACCTTTATTATATATATTATATAAAATGCCAACTTACATTTTACTTTTACGCTCCTTAAGCATAATCTCCCATATTAATAAAATTACAGCAGGTAGAAGGAACCATTGAAATCTATCTTCTTTTTGGGTAAACTGTTTGCCATAAATTTTTTGACGCTCCATTTTAAGAATGTCATCATAAACCTTTTTTAGCTCCAATTCACCTTCTGTTGCTCTATAATATTTTCCACCTGTTGTAAGAGCAATTTTTTCAAGTGTAATTTCATCAAGTCGTGAAAGCACAGGATTCCCATTTTTATCTTTTTTATATCCAATTATAGAGCCTGTTTCACTTCTAATTGGTATAAGTTCACCGGCTGGAGTTCCAATACCAATTGTATAAATTATTATACCTTCTTTTTTTGCCTGTTCGGCTGCTTCAACAGCATTCCCTTCATGGTCTTCACCATCTGTTAAAAGTATTACAACCTTGTATTTTTTTCCTCGTTGAGGGAAAGATTTTATTGCTAACCTTATAGCTGCTCCAATATCTGTGCCAGGAACAGGTATTGTGGAAGTATTAACAATATCAAGATACATTTTTGCAGCAGCATAATCAATTGTCAATGGACACTGCAAAAAAGGCACACCAGCAAATACAATTATCCCAATTCTATCGCCTTTAAGTATATCTATCAACTTTTCAATTTCATGTTTTGCTTTTTCAAGTCTATTTGGAACCATATCCTGTGCAAGCATACTTTTTGATACATCAAGAATAACAAGTAAATTTAATCCTTTCCTTGTAATTTTCTGTAATTTCGTTCCCCATTGAGGCCTAGCTAACGCAAGAAAAATAAAAAATACTACAAAAATAAGTAATATCGCTTTTTGTGTATATCTTTTAAAATTTATATTTTCTGAAAATTTTGAGATAAGAGCAATTTCACCAAATCTTGCAAGTAATTTTTTCTTTAATTTGATACCAAAAGAAAATATAACACTTAAACCTGCAATAAGTATAAGCATAAAATATATCAAATTTTCTTGCATAAATTCCATAGTATTATGGCACCTTTACAAATATAAGATTCTCCAGTATAATATAACATAAAATCAATATAATGGCAATCCACAAAAATGGACTAAAAATTTCTGTATATTGAAGATATTGTTTTGCTTTAATTTTTGTTTTTTCAAGAGCATCTATTCTTTTATAAATTTTTTTGAGTGATTCAGCGTCAGTAGCTCTAAAATATTTTCCACCTGTAATTTGAGCAATTTTTTTAAGGGTCTGTTCATCAAGTTTAGTAAGGTAAAGAGAACCATCAGGATTTCTGTAATACTGTTTACCAAAAATAGGATGATGATATGGAATAGGGGCTCCACCAATTTTACCTACCCCAACAGTATAAATTTTGATATTCATTGCAGCAGCAGCATTTGCAGCTGTTATTGGGTCAATAATTCCTGCATTATTTTCACCGTCAGTTAAAAGCACAATTACTTTACTTTTTGCTTCTGAATATCTTAATCTATTAACAGAATTAGCAATAGCCATTCCAATTGCTGTTCCATCCTCTATCATTCCAAAATTAATCTGTTTTAAATATTCAAGAATTATATTATAATCAAGTGTAAGCGGGCATTGAGTAAAACTTTCACCTGCAAATACAACAAGTCCAATTCTATCTGTTTTTCTCCCCTTTATAAAGTCAGCAAGAACTCGTTTGGCTACAGTAAGCCTATTTCTTGGCTTAAAATCTTCTGCTTGCATACTTCCTGAAACATCAAGAGCCAACATAATATCAATTCCTTTTGTTTCAATCTCTTCTGCCTTTTGTCCTGCTTGTGGCCTTGCAAGTGCAAGTATCATAAAAAATAATGCAGCAATTTTTAATACTATAAGATATCGTCTAAAATTTATGCGAGTTGTTGAGGCTATCTCCTTTATCTTATTTACAGAAGGATATTTTATTGTAGCATAATATCTGAATTTTTTATTATAGAAAAAAAACCATACAATATAACCCAGCACAGGCAAAAATATTAATAAGTATTCCCAACTATAAAATCTCATTCTGATTTATAACCCTTCTGGTTTTCTCTATAAGCTCTTTTGCTAATGGTATAATAGATTTGAGCTGATTTTTTGTTGGTATATACTTGGCAAACTTTACCATATCACATTCATAAAAGAAATTATAAAATTTTTTGTAAAGTTCAGCACCATAAATAAACTTCTCCAAATCCTTCAATATTTCTGATGAAGTCCTTTCAAGTGTAGGTATATCATATCGCCTATGTAAATATTCACGAATAATCTCACTTAATTCAAAGTAAAATTGCTTTATCTGTCCATCTTCAAGATATCCCTTGTTTAGAAGTTCACCTATTTTATTTAATGCTTCAATATCTTCAGGTATCTTTTTCTTCTCTTCTTTTAATTCTTCTTCTTTTCCCGGTCGTTTTTGTTGATAGTAATAAATAAAATAAGAGACTATCGCAAATATTAAAATAACAATCAATATATAAAGCCAAGTATAAGTTTTAATGTATATAGGTTTCTTTATATCTCTTATATCATCTTTATCACCAGGCTTTCTTTTCACAGGAACTACCTTTATTATCATTGGCTCAGATTTAACAGTTCCTCTATTCTGTTTTTCATCTATATATTCAATCTCAACAGGAGGAATCTCAAATTCACCTAAGAAATATGTAGTAATAGTATATTCAATCTTTTTCTGTAATAATCCCTCTTTTGTTTTTTCAATTTCAACAACATTATAATCTTTAATATCAAATTGTCCAAGATTTGCACCTGGTGGTTGTAGAATAAGTTTTATTCCTTTGGAATATTTTACAATAATGTAATATTTTATATAATCCCCAATATGAATTACAGACTTATCCACACCTGTTTGAACAGAAATTGAACCTGCATAAATATTTGAGCACAGCAAAATTAACAAAAGAAGTAATATGAACTTTTTCCTTGATTCTTTCATATAATCTCTCTTAATAAGTCTCTGTTCTCTACAAATTACCATCAAATATTTCTACTTTATTTGCTTGTATCATCTTTTTAAGAAGTTGTTGGGACTGCTCCTGAATCTTTTCTTGCATTAAGTCATTATAAACCTGTTGTGAAACCGCTTCAAAAGGTTTATTTTTATATTTTTCCTTATTAGCTTTATAATACAATTTTAAATCATTTGGCGTAATATTTATCTTGCCTGTTAATTCTTCCTGTAAAAGTTTCTGCATCATTAAGTTTTTCTTTATCTCAAAAGTTTGTTTTAAAATCTCAGGGTCATTTTGATACCCTTTTCTCATTGCCATTCTATATAAAAGTTCCTCACCAATATATTGACGGAGCAATTCTTTTTTACTCTGATGTGAAGCATATTTCTTTTTTATCTCATCAGGCAATCTATCATACCATTGCTGAAAATCATTCAAAGTTATTATATCAGAGTCAATTTTAGCAACAATAGTATCAGTTGGTTTAGCTTTTTTACTACCAATTAAAGTAGAAGATTCCAGCGCAAGTTGAGCTTCTCTATAACGACCTGAGTTTTCCAGACATTCAACTATTTTTTGATTTATATTTTGCATTAAAGGTGTATTTTTATCAATATATTTTATCTTTATATAATGAGCTAAGGCATTATCAAAGTCCTTCAAATTTTCGCGATAAATTTCTGCAATTATATAATGAATATTAGCTCTCACCCTTTTTGAAATTTGGTGATTTTTTAAATAATTTTTATACGCTTCTATAGCTGGAACATACAATCCTTTATTTTTCAACTCATTAGCATAATCTTTTAATTTTTCAAAAGATATTTCTGAGACAAATGTAGATGGTTTTATGAAAAGATTTAAAATTAAAAGCACAATAACAATGCTGCCAAATATTAAAAAAACCCGCCTCTCCATAATTTCACCTCCTATGTTAGGTTTTAATACACCCAACATAACCAAGTTTAACTTTTCTAAAAATCTGCTTTTATTTTACACTTTTCTGAAACCCCTGCAATATTATCACCTAACACCTATCTATACCTTTTTTCCCGCATTCTAAAAAATGCAATTAACGGCTTTACATAAGACTGACCAGTAGTAATCTCTATCTCATCAAGACTGATTGATTGAAAAAACTTTTCTCTTGATAAAAACTCTTTTTCAGTAAGTTTCTTAAAACTTTTTTGGAATATAGGATTAGTAGACTCAACTATAATCTCTTCACCTGTTTCAGCATCTTCAAGGAATATATACCCTGCTGCTGGCATCTCTTTTTCACGTGGGTCTGTGAGAGTAATTGCTATTAAATCATGTTTCTTATTAGTAATTGAAATTGTTTTTGTAAAATCAGGGGAAACAAAATCTGAAATTAAAAATACAATGGACCTTCGCTTTGTAACTTTATTCAAATAATCAAGTGCAACATTCAGGTTAGTTCGGTTATGTTCTGGCTTAAAATAAAGGATTTCTCTTATAAGTCTTAAAATATGACTTCGTCCTTTTTTAGGTGGAATATATTTTTCTATTTTATCTGTAAAAATAATCATACCAACTTTATCATTATTTTTAATAGCAGAAAAAGCAAGGAGCGCACTTATCTCGGCTGCGATTTCTGACTTTAATTGATTCCTTGTCCCAAATCGTGAGGACGCAGACATATCAAGCAAAAGCATTACTGTCAGTTCCCGCTCTTCTATAAATTTTTTAACATAAGGGGTTCCCATTCGTGCAGTCACATTCCAATCAATCATTCTTATGTCATCCCCAATAGTATATTCCCGCACTTCCGAAAATTCCATCCCTTGTCCTTTAAATATTGAATGATATTCCCCAGCAAACACATCTTGCACTAATCGCCTGGTAATAATTTCTATCTTCTTTACCTTCTTGAATATTTCTTGTGGAACCATTTTTACGGCACTTCTATTGTATCAAAGATTTTCTTTACAATATCATCAGATGTAATATCTTCTGCTTCAGCTTCATAAGAAACAATAATTCTATGTCTTAGAACATCCATTCCAATAATTCTTACATCTTCCGGAGTTACATATCCTCTATGCTTAAGGAAAGCATTTGCTTTTGCAGCCATTGTAAGATAAAGTGAAGCACGCGGGGATGCACCCCATTGAATGAGAGGTTTTAATTCTTTCAATCCATATCTTTCAGGTTCCCTTGTGCTAAACACTATATCAAGTATATAGTTTATTATCTTTTCATCAACATAAATATTGTTAACCACTGCTCTTGCTTTTATTATAGCATCAGGCTTTATAACAGGTTTAACATCAATATCTTTTCCTGTTGTATATCTATATATAATTTCTTTCTCCTCATCTTTTTCAGGATAACTAATTTTCAATTTTAGCATAAACCTATCAATCTGTGCCTCTGGTAAAGGATAGGTTCCCTCCTGTTCTATAGGGTTCTGAGTAGCAAGAACCAAAAATGGCTCTGAAAGGGAATAAGTTGTTTCGCCTATAGTAACTTGTTTTTCCTGCATTGCCTCAAGTAAAGCAGATTGCACCTTTGCTGGCGCACGGTTTATCTCATCTGCAAGTATTAAATTTGCAAATATTGGTCCTTTTTTTGTAACAAAATTTCCAGTCCTCTGATTAAAAACCAATGTTCCAATAAGGTCTGCTGGTAAAAGGTCCGGAGTAAATTGTATTCGTTGAAATTTTGTGCGAATGGTCTGGGCAAGTGTTTTTACTGCTAAAGTCTTCGCAAGCCCAGGCACACCTTCAAGTAAAATATGACCCGCACTTAAAAGACCTATAAGAAGTCGGTCTATCATATATTCCTGCCCAACTATAACTTTCTTTATCTCTTTTTTAATATCATCAATAAATTTACTTGCCTTTGCTACTTTTTCATTAAGCTCCTTTATTGATTTGTTCATTTTTTACCTCCTGCGATTTGGAGATATTTTCTTGTAAAAAACTTTTAATCCTTTCCTTATATTCCGTCTTTCTTGAAATATCAACAGATCCCTGTGCATATTTTACTATATCAGATTCCTCTAAAATAGATTTTATAATTGTAAGTTGCTCTTCACTTATCTCTTTAATAGTTTTTAAAAGATTTATAATCTCTGTTGTAGATTTATCTTTTACCCTTATTTGATATTTTTCCTCAATATAATCTTTTACTAATTTAGCGGCTTCACTATAAAATTGATTTGGCGCTCTTATTTGTTCATCTTTCTGAATTAAATCTTTTATATATTTGTCTTCTATAGGAATTTTTGCTTTTTCCATCTCTTCAAGTTTTCTTCTTTCCGCTTCTTTTTTAAGCTTATATTTTTTCCAGAAATAAAGCCCTGTTAATCCAATAATAATGATAGAAAATAAAATTATCATAAAGATATAAATTTTTGAATAATCTGTAGGATATACAGGCTCACCTATTGTTATTGGCACAGCAGGAGCCTCAAGTTGTTCAATTGGATTACCTTTTCTATCAGCAATAGCAACTGTAACCTTTGGAAAATATGCAAGCCCAAGTGATTTTGGCATAAGTGTATAAATATATCGTTTTTTTATTATCTTTAGATTTGTATCTTCAGAAATGTTTTCAACAAGATTTTCAACAGAGGTAGATACAAGCTCAAGATTATGAAATTTTTCTATATAAGGTTCAGAAATTATAAATTCACCAGGACTACCTTCATATCTTATTTCAACAGTAACATTAAATCTTTTATTTAAAGGAACATAGTTTGTTTCAGGTAAAGATGTGATTTTAAATTTCTGAGGAAAATGAGTAGATATGTTAGTTACACCATATAAGAATGTATTATTTAAAATAAAAATCCAAATAAGTATAATTTTTTTATGCAATTTCATTGCAATGTTATAATTTAATCCCAAATTTTAAAATGTCAATAGTTAATGAAATAGTCCGAAATTTCTCTTTTCCTGTGAAGGAGTCTATTTTAATGTCATTTTCCCTGTTGATAAGGCTTTGTTTATTGTAAAAACAGGGCTTTAGCCCTGTTTATATAAATATCTCTTTGTATAGTAAAAAATGAGCAAACGAAAAATCTATGGGAATACCTTGATATAGGAAATTATTGGAAATTGAATATTTTTATTGCCATATAAAAATAAATTATTAAATTAAAAAATATGCCTAATCCAGGAGGAATATGAAATGCTGGAAATCTATATTGGTATAGGTATAATATTTTCAATAATTATAACAATTTTTATTGAAAGATTTTTAAATCGTGAAAAAAGATGGAAGCTCCAGTTAGAGTATTTTGCTCAGCGCGGGGATTATATTATGGCTATTGATATGGCAAAGCGCTTAACTAATCTAAGGGCTAATAAACCTGATTATCATATTTTATTAGCCGAGTTATATGAAAAAGCCAAAATGAGACCTGCAGCAATTAATGTATATGAAAATATGATAAAGAAAAAAATTTTTTCTCCCAAATGGAAAGAACATAATATTAGAGAAAAAATAGCACTATTAAATATTGAAGAGGGCAAAGTAGTTGATGCATTCAAAGAATTATATATAATAGCACATACACATCCTAATTCACCATTAACACTTGCTTTATTAGGTAGAATTTATGGTTCTCAATTAAAGTATGATAAGTGCAAAAGTTATCTTAAAAAGGCTATTTCTCTTGCACCAAAAGTTGGAGAATTTCATTATTTATTAGGACTTGCGTATCTTGATACAGGTGAGCTCGCTCAAGGTATTCAGGAACTGGATACAGCATATAAACTTGACCCTTCACATATAAAAGCTCAATATTTTCTTGCACTTGCCTCGCGACAAAAAGGATTAATTGAAAAAGCAAAGATGTTGTTTCAAAAACTTAAAATTACAGACCTCTCTGGAATACCAACTAATATTACAAAAATTGGAATAATGGCTCAAAATGTTCCAAAATTTGACATAGCTACAGTTGAGCAACAACTCAATTCTGAGATAGAAGAACTAAAAACAAAAGAAACTGCTAAAGCAAAAGATATAGAAGAATTAATGAGCTCAGGAGCAGATGTTTTCCATAATACAGCAATAAATATAGTAACTAAATTAGGATATATAATAAAAAATCAAATAAGAAACAGGCTTATTGATCCAGATACTGAAGTTGATTTCATAGCAGTTCCCAAAAAGTTTAAAGACAAACCTAATGCGCCATTATGTTATATTCAATTTAACAGAACTCATTCTGAAATAGGTGCCATTCCATTCGCTGATTTTATAGCAAAAATGAAAGATGTAAAAGCTCAAAGTGGTATATTTATTACAACCTCTTCTTTTGCAAAACAAGATTATGAAAGAGTTGCAAAAGAAAGACTTAATATTGTTTTAATAGATGGAAATAAATTAACCAGATACCTTTAATTAACTCTCTTTTAACATTCTTTTAACATTGTTGCTCGTTTTATTATCCCGTTTCCAAACTTCTTTCTGAGCTGATATATTGATTTGTCTATAAATTCAGACTTTTTATTTTCAAATAAAGTTAATTGTTCATCATTCTTAATTTCCATCAAATTACTTACTCCTATCCCTAAAAGCCTGACAGGTCTTCTCTCAATTGAGTAA
>CAZSCZ010000060.1:521-2592 GCA_964605455.1 uncultured Spirochaetia bacterium | reverse complement strand
GCATTTATTAAGTGTTATCTGCCTTGTTACAGTTTTAAAATCAAAAAATTTTACTTTCAATTTTATTGTTTGGGCTTTTAAATTCCGTTCTCTTAAACGTGCAGAAATCTTATCACTTAAATCCATTAAAATCCTTTTTAAAATTTCAATATCAGTTGTATCATAATCTAAAGTAATTTCATTACTTATAGATTTCTCTTCTTGTTCCTGGTCAGGAATTACAGGCGAATCATCTATTCCTCTTGCCATAAGAAAAATTTTTTCACCATATACACCTAAAAGTTTAACAAGTAAATGCCGTGAAAGTTTCTTTAAATCCTTTATATAATAAATTCCTCTTAAATTAAAAATTTTTGCAGTTTTAGGTCCAATGCCGGGCAGCTTTTCTATTTTCATATTATCAAGAAATTCTGATATTTTTTCCTGTTTTATTACAGTAAACCCATCAGGCTTCTTAAAATCCGATGCAATTTTTGCAAGAAGTTTATTTGGCGCAATTCCGACAGAACAGGTAAGCTCAAATTTCTTTTTTATTTCTTTTTTTATTTTTCTTGCAATTTCCACTGTGGAGCCAAATAAAAGATGTGAGCCTGAAACATCTAAATACGCCTCATCAATACTTGCTCTTTCTACATAAGGTGTATATTTATAAAATATCTCAACAATTTTATTAGAAATTTCAATATATCTTTCAAATCTTGCTTTAATAAGTATAAGATGAGGACACTTTCTTAATGCGGTTCTGACAGGCATTGCAGAGCGAACCCCAAATTCCCGCGCTTCGTAACTTGCAGTAGATATAACACCACGGGCATCTGTCCTCCCACATACAGCAATTGCCCTCCCTCTAAATTCAGGAAAATCTTTCTGCTCAACTGAAGCAAAAAAAGCATCCATATCTATATGTATTATGTTCTCTCTTTCTCTCATTCTTCTAATTAGCTACTTTTTTTATTAGAAAAAATCAATATTTTTATTCTATATCTCTTTCTTACATCCTTCCCTGTTCACTCGTGGTTAATTAGCTAAGCTTTGAAATAGACTTATTTGTTTTTCATTATTATCTACTTGTTTTTAATTTAGTCTCTTTTCGTCGCGAAATAGTATCAGAAATTAACAAAAATGCAAAAAGTAATACCATACTGCCACCAAGCATTAAAATTACATAAGGTGGACTAATCATATTATTTTTCACCCCAGTTCCTTTTAAAATAAATATTGAAAATAATGACACCACAATAAGAAGTAATATTGCTGAAATTATGAAATACCATTTTCTGAAATATTCTATAAGAAAAACCCCCACTGCAATTAGCCAAAATAATATCTTTGCTATTTCAAGTGCAAGTTCTGAGGCTTTTTCTTTTTGCACTTTATTTAATTTCATAATTATAATATATAATCTATGATTTTATTGTCAAGTGAAACAAAAAAGAGTGTTGAAAAATTACCCCCATTTTTAAGGAATCCTTTTATAATAAGTTGTAAAAACAGACCTTTAGGTCTGTTAAATATATTAAATTAACACACCTAAAGGTGTGTTTCTACATTTTTTATCAATATATTACATCTTGTTAATGCATATATAAGATAAAATTTTATTTTATATAATTTTTGATATAAAACAATTATAAAAAATTTTGATATGTTGCAAATGTATAGAACTCAATCAAAAACTTGACATTTTATTTGAGATGTAATATGTTTTATTTAATAAAATTATATAAGGATAAGGAGGCTTCTATGAGAATGGCATTTAAATCTTTGTTTATTTTTTTATTCTTAATTATCTGGAATATATCTTCCTTATCAGCTGGTGAAATAATTGATACTAAATTTTCAGAGATAACTGAAACAAATAACATTGAATACAATGGGGAAGTTGTGAAACTTTCCTTTTCTGGAGTGCGACCAATTGCAGGGAATAGCACAAATGGCTGTGTGGTAGATAAAGGATACCCTGCCTTTGCTTCCAATTGGGTATGTGATCCCACAGTAATAAAAGATGGCGCAATGTATAAGATGTGGTTTCAAGGTTTTGATGGTTCATACCATCGCATAGGTTATGCAT
>CAZSCZ010000060.1:0-421 GCA_964605455.1 uncultured Spirochaetia bacterium | reverse complement strand
ATTCTTATGATGGCATAAACTGGACCGTAGTATCAAATGAATCTGGCACAAAAGGCTGTGTGGTAGATAACGGATACCCTGCCTTTGCTTCTTCTCGTGCAGCTGCTCCCACAGTAATAAAAGATGGCACAATGTATAAGATGTGGTTTTCTGGTTCTGATGGTTCAATCTTTCGCATAGGTTATGCATATTCTTATGATGGCATAAACTGGACAGTATATTCAAACACAGCAAGTGGAATGAAAGGGGCAGTAATAGGTCCTGAAAACTCTCCTGCCTTTGCTTCTAAGTGGGTATATGGTCCCACAGTAATAAAAGACGACACAATATATAAGATGTGGTTTTATGGTTCTGATGGTTCATACTATCGCATAGGTTATGCATATTCTTATGATGGCATAAACTGGACCGTAGTATCAAA
>CAZSCZ010000059.1:0-12442 GCA_964605455.1 uncultured Spirochaetia bacterium | reverse complement strand
GGATCTTTAACATCATACTGAATTATACTTGTAATCTCACGTCTTATAAGTTCCTGAACTTTCTCTTTTCTGTATTTTTTCATTCCTGAAGTTCTCCGATATTAATAAATTCTATCTGATAATCATTAATATATCCATATCCAAATTTCTCCATCTCCTGAATAATCTTTGAGAAGAGTTTATCAAGAAATTGCTTATCATTATTTACTACAGCAATTCCCAATATAGTTTTCTGCCAAAAATTATGGAAATCTACCTCAGAAATTGATATATTAAATTTATTCCTTAATATACCTTTCATTGAATTAAGTTTCTGTCTTTTTTCTTTTATGGACTCAGTATATGGAAAATGATATAAAATTTTACATATACCAATAATCATATATTTTTATAATGTTCTTGGCATTTTTACAATGGTATAGCTTTCAATTTTATCACCAACTTTGATATCAGTGAAATCAGGTCCAAGATAAATCCCACATTCAAGTCCCTCAGTAACCTCTTTCACACTTTCTTTGAATCGCTTTAATGATTCAATTTTACCCTCATATATTACTTCATCATTTCTAATAACACGAGCATTATCACCATTTACAACCTTTCCTTCTATAACAATACAACCAGCTATAACACCAGTTTTAGAAAGTTTAAATATCTGCTTAACTTCAGCGAAACCTCTGCCCTCTTCTTTTACAAGCGGTTCAAGCATACCTTCAAGTGCTTTTTTTACTTCATCAATTGCATCATAAATTATTTTATATAATCTAACAGCTACACCTTCTCGTTTTATAAGTTCTTCAACTTTTTTATTATATTTCACATTAAAACCAATAATAACAGCATTTGAAGCAGAAGCGAGCATAACATCTGTTTCTGTAATATCACCTGTGCCGCTATGAATAATTTTAACCTGTACCTCTTCTGTTGAAATTTTTTCAAGATTCATTTTTAAAGCTTCAACTGAACCTTCAACATCTGCTTTTAATACAATTTTTAACTCTTTTACTTTACCTTTTTTAATCTGCTCGTATAGATTAACAAGCGTAATTTTCTGAATTTTTTTAACAATATCTTCTTTTTTCAATTCTTTTCGTTTCTGACTTATCATACGTGCGTATTTTTCAGACTCAACAACTTGGAAAGGGTCGCCTGCAGATGGAATATCATCAAGACCTGTAATTAATACAGGTGTAGAAGGAAAAGCTTCTTTAATAGGCTTTCCCCAATCATCAAACATTGCACGGACTTTACCAGAATGGATACCAGCAACAAAAGGGTCACCAATATATAGTGTGCCATTTTGCACAAGTATAGTGGCAGTAGCACCTCTTGCAGGGTCCTTTTTGGCTTCAAGCACAGTGCCTCTTGCTTTTAATTTACGATTTGCTTTAAGTTCCAAAAGCTCGGACTGGATTAATATTGCCTCAAGTAATTTATCAATATTCTTTTTCTCTTTTGCAGAAATAGGAACAATAAAAGTGTCTCCACCCCATTCCTCTGGAACAAGCTCATATTTAGTTAATTCCTGTTTGATTTTTTCAATATTTGATGTAACACCTGGAATATCAATTTTATTTATTGCAACAATTATTGGAACATTCGCCTCTTTTGCATGATTAATAGATTCAACAGTTTGAGGCATAATTCCATCATCAGCTGCTATAACAAGTATAACAATATCAGTAACTTTAGAACCTCTTGCACGCATTGTTGTAAAAGCTTCATGGCCAGGCGTATCCACAAAAGTTATTTCTTCTTCTTTACCTTTAAAATTTATTTTTACTTTATATGCACCAATATGTTGTGTGATTCCACCAGCTTCTTTTGCTACTATATTAGAATTTCTAATAACATCCAGCAAAAGAGTTTTACCATGGTCAACATGTCCCATTATAGTTACTATTGGCGGTCTGGGACTATAATCTTCTGGGTTATCTTCTTCATCTAAAACAATTTTGGTTTCATCATAAAGAGAAACAATTTTAACATTTATTCCATACTCAGCAGCTACAAGTGTAGCAGTATCAGCATCAATGACTTTATTTATGGTAACAATTTCCCCCAACTCCATCATCTTTTTTATAAGCTCACTTGCTTTAATGTTCATCTTTTTAGCAAGCTCACCAACAGTAATTGTTTCAGTAATAGTAATCTCTTTTGGTAATATTCGTGTTGAGGGTTCTTCTACTACTTTCTTTTTAATAGGTTCAATCTTCTTTTCAAATTCATTTTCTTTCTTAGTATAATACTCTTTCCGGTAGGTTGCCCCTTTCTTGTAAGGTGTTTTTTCAGGTTTTTCTTTTATCTCCTCTATCTTTGCCGGTACCTTAGTAATTACTCTTTCTTTTTCTTTTTCTTTTTCTTTTTCTTTTTCTGCTATTGGCCTCTTTTCAATAACTTTTTTAGCTTTTGATTTAACTTTCTTTCTAATAATTATAATTTTTTTCCGTGATTTTTTAGGATGTGCTACATCTTCCTTATTTTCTACACCTTTCCCTTTTTTTGTGACATTCTTTTTAGAATTACTACTTCTGTTTTTGTCCTTAACATTCATAAGTATTTTTACTCCTCAATAACAACTTTTACATTCTCTCTAAGTGATTTTATAATTACATCAGCCGCTTTTTTTCCTATACCATGTATTTTCAGGAGCTCTTCCTTTGAAAGGTCAATTATACTTTCAATTGTATCATAGCCAGCATCTTTTAATTTTTTCAATATTACAGGTGGTATATCTGGTAATTCTTCAATAGATGTTTCTTCAATTTCTTCTTCTTCTTCCTTTTCTGGTCCCTCTACCTTTTCTTTTTCCTCAGTTTCTTTTTTGGATATTTCCTCTCTCTTTTCTTTTTCTTCAGTAGTTTCTTCTTTTTTTGCAGGAAGAACATCTTTAAACAGTTCCTGAATCTTTTTTCTTGATTCTTCAGCCCCAAGTAATTTTTGGAACTCTTCTTCACTCTTTATATCAATTGTCCAGCCAACGAGTTTAGCAGCAAGCTTTACATTTTTTCCATCTTTGCCAATAGCAGGTGAAATTTGGTCCGATGGCACAACTACAATAGCTGTCTTCTCCTCCTCATTAAGCTTTATACTTAATACTTTAGCAGGGGATAATAAATTTAGCAAAAATTTAGCAATATCATTATCCCATTTTATTATATCAATCTTTTCCCCGTCAAGTTCACGAATGATAGACTGAATTCTAACACCCTTCATTCCTACACAAGCACCTATTGGATCAACACCTTCTCTTTCAGTGTAAACTGCAATTTTCGTTCTCTCTCCTGGTTCTCTTGCTATTGCTTTTATTTCAACAATTCCTTCAGATATTTCTGGGACCTCTGCCTCAAATAATTTTTTAACGAAATTTGTATCAGTGCGACTTAATGTTATTCGTACAACTCCATCCTTCTTTTCTACACTTTTTATTAAAACTTTTACCTTTTCACCAATTTTTAGTTTGTCTTTGGGCATCTGCTGGTCAACAGGTAGTAAAGCTTCAATTTTACCTAAATCAACAATAATATCATGAAACTTCATTCGTCTCTGAAATAATCCAGTAATGATTTCACCTTGTTTTACAGAAAATTCATCATAAAGCATATCTCGTTCAATCTTTTTTATGTTTTGCATTATCACCTGATGAGTTGATTTAGCTGCAATTCTACCAAAATCTTCAGGATTAACCTCAACTTTTATCTTATCACCTATTCTTGCATCAGATTTAAATTCTTTAGCATCATCCAGCAAGATTTCCTCGGTTGGCTCTGTCACCTTTTCAACTACTCTTTTTATTGAAAAAATTCGCAAATCTTTATTATCTTTGTCTATTTCAATTGTTACATTCTCCTTTTTATTATATTTCTTCTTATATGCATAAATTAATGCCTGAGCAATTGCTTCCAATATCTTATCTTCAGGAACCCCTGTTTGTAATGAATACATTTTTACTGCTTCGCTAAAATCTGCTCTCACTATTTAACCTCCAGATTAAAAAGTAAAATTAAATATTAATTTACCTCTTTTTATATGCACATAAGGAATTTTATAAATTTTAAATCCATCTTCCACAACTATCTTATTTTTGTCTTCTATTCCTTTTAATACCCCTGTTATAACAGGAGTCTCTTTGTAATCTGTTATAATTTTTACTTCTTTTCCTTCAAAAATTTTATATTCATTTATAGATTTGAATTCTCTTTGGACACCTGGTGACGATACTTCTATATCATAATTATTCCTGAAACGGTCATAAAATTCTATATTATGAAGTAACTCTTTTGTCATATCCTCACAATCCTGTACCGTAATACCTGTCTTTTTATAAATTACAATATTCACCTTTTTATGCTTCTCATTTACATAAAATTCAACTAATTTATAGCCTAAACATTCAGCTACACGCGTTACAATCTCTATAAATTTTTCTTTCATCATAATCTAATCTACAAAAATATCTAAAATTAGGTCTAAACTATATATTATAACATAATTATTTTTAAAAAGCAAGTAAAAAATTTAAATTTCTTTTCAGAAATT
This sequence comes from uncultured Spirochaetia bacterium, assembly GCA_964605455.1. GTDB lineage: Bacteria > Spirochaetota > JAHITG01 > JAHITG01 > JAFGFC01 > CAZSCZ01. Next base: position 7,903 of record CAZSCZ010000059.1, on the reverse strand, counting down.
TCTCGTTTACTCATTTTTTTACTATCAAAATGTAAAAATACAATAAACAAAGCCTTATCAACAGGGAAAATGACATTAAATAGGAGCCTTCTCAGGAAACGAGCAATTTCTGATTTCTTTTACATAAGAAAGTGTTTTGGTAATTTAAGTGGTAAGTAGTATAAAATTTTACGGTTTTTGTTGTCTCCCACTTGCAGGATGTGAGTGGGAGACAACACACCTATTATAATTCCCAAATAATCTTATTCCTTTAAATAGGTAAGAACTTCAAAATCATTTAAAATCCATTTAATTCCTTTTTTTACCAAATAAAATTCATAAATATATGTCCGAAATATAGCAGGTGGTTTATATTTTATTCTGCATTTTACAGTAGCTGTTTGGTCTTTAAATGATTGATATACTTCAAGTATTTCATATTCTTCTATCTGCATATCTTTTCTTTTAATGTCCCATTCCTTAAATTCTTTTATTATATCTCTTTTCTTTGTTTCAGATGCTTTTAAATAGTTTGTTTTAAATTTATCATATTTCAATATTATAGAATCTAAATTTTGATATAAATAATAACTCTCATAATCCCCCCTTATTTTTGAATCAAGCATAAATTTAATCATTCCTTCAGGTGTATAAACTTTCCTATCTTCTCTTTCTTTTATTTCTTTTTTAATTTCTGATTCTATCTGCCGCTTAAGTGAAGGTTTTAAGATTAAATATACAGGATTGGATGTAAATTTTATATCAGATGCTTTGTTCATTGGATATGGATTAAAATCAGCAGTTATCTTATATCTACCAGGTTCTTGAAGTTCAAAATAGTCTTCAAGATCTAATTCTATCTTATAAGTTTCATCAGGATATAATTGTATCTCTCTGATAGCAAATATTTCTGAATTTATTTTTTTCAGCGAGTTAATGTTCTTATTCTTTTTTTTAACTAAAGAAGCATTTTTTAAATTTAAAATATTTATATTAAAATTTTCCAGTTTATATCCAGATAGATAAATTAATATTTTATCAATCCCTCTATTTTTAACTTCAATCTTTAATGTAATATCTTCATCAAGTCTATAAGACTGTTTATCAAAGGAAATATAAACTTTTATGGGCAAATCTTTAATATAGATAGGTTCACCTATGAGTATGGACGCAAGTAAACTAAAAAAAAGAAGTAAGTAAACATATTTGCGGCTCATATATAATTTATCGGCAAAATAACCTAAAATCCTAATCAAAGAATAAAATTCAATTTTGAAAAAAATTTTTTAAAAAATTTATTGACAATTCATTTTATTTATAGTAAATTTCTCGCACACGCAAGTTAATTTTAGTGAGGTAAAGATGATATATTTAGATAAAAATGAAAATCAATATGGACCTTCTGATAAATGTAAAGAGGTTTTAAAAACTCTTTCTTTAGAAATGTTTAATTCTTATTCGCGAGGCTATCCTAAATTAATCACTAGTCGGCTTGAAAAGGAGTTTGGTATAGTAGCAGAAAATATTTTACTTGGATATGGTGCTGAGGACATATTAAAACAAGTTTTTTATTTTTTTGTAAAAGAGAATGAGAAAGTATTACTTCCCCTTCAATCGTGGTGGTATTATACAGCTATTGCAAAAGAAATTAACGCACACCGTCTTTATTACAATCTTATAGAAAAGCGTAAATCTTTTGAATTTGATATAACTGAAATAATAACTGAGATGGAGAAAGAACATCCTAAGATTGTTTTAATCTGCAGTCCAAATAATCCAACGGGAAATTCAATGAAATATAAGCATTTAAGAAAGATAATGAAAGCAAGTCAGGAAACTGAAAGTATAGTTGTTTTAGATGAAGCATATTGGGGTTTTAACAGTGCATCTAATAAAAATTTAAAACTTGTAGAAGATTTTGACAACATAATTATTCTTCGCACATTTTCAAAATTATATGCACTTGCTGGAGTAAGAATTGGTTTTGCATTTATCGGGGAGGGATTAAAAAATTTATCCCGTTTTAATAAAAGGTATCTTGGATTTAATAGAATATCTGAAGAACTAACATTTGCAGCACTTGATTCTAAACAGTATTATAAAAAAATAGCAAGATTGATTGAAAGAGATAAAAAAAGATATTATTCTACTTTAGAAAAGTTAAATATAAAAGTTTTTCGCTCAGATACAAATTTTATATTTCTTAAAGTTCCTGAGCAATATATAAAACCTTTGAAAAATGAATTTGAAAAAGAAGGTATAATTGTCAAATTCTATGAAGAAGAAATTTTTAAAAATTTCATCCGTATCTCTATTGGAACAACAGAGCAAAATGATGTTGTATTGGAAATATTTAAAGATGTAATACAAAAAGTTGATAAGGGAATAGAAGTAGAATGGACGGACTGATTCTTGCGGCAGGTATGGCTACTCGTCTAAAACCTCTTACTGAAAATACTCCTAAATCACTCCTAAAACTTAATGATAAACCTATACTTAAATATATTATAGACAATCTTCTCCAAAATAATGTAAATAAAATTATAATTGTTGCTGGATTTGAGGAAAATAAAATAAAAGATTTTGTTAAACAAAACTATAATTCTCAAAATTTTGTTTTTATTACAAATAAAGATTATGCTAACACGAATAATGCTTATTCATTTCTTCTCGCTCATAAAGAAATAAAAAATGAGTTTATTCTCTTAGATAGTGATATTATCTTTGACAAAAGAATTATTTCGCTTTTATTAAAAGATAAAACCAAAGGTGCAATGCTTGCTATCAAAAGACATAATTTATCAGAAGAAGAAATAAAAGTTGTAATAGAAAAAAATGGTAAAATTAAAAAAATTGGGAAGGAAGTGCCTATAACCAAAGCTTTCGGTGAATCTATTGGAATAGAATATTTTCCAAAAGATTATGTAAAACCATTATTTGACACTCTTAAAAAAAGAATTATAGATGAAAAAAGATATAATGAATTTTATGAAGCAAGTTTTCAAGAAATGATTAATCAAGGATATGAATTTTATGGTGTAGATATTGGAAATCTTGAAGCTATTGAAATTGATTTTAAAGAAGATTTAGATTTAGCAGAAAAAATTATTAAAAGGATATATTAGTGAAAAAAATTTTAGCACTTTACAGAAAAACATTAAAACCACTTGCTATAGAAGAAATTTTTGATGTATATTTTTTTCGCATTTTCAGCTTTATACTTGTTTTACCTTTAAATAAAACAAAATTTTCTCCCACTTATTTTACCTTGCTTTCAATGATATCTGGAATAACATCTGGAATATTTTTTGCGCAAGGTAATTATAAAGGTCTTTTATATGGTGCACTGGCTCTTGGAGTTACAAATATATTTGACTGTGCTGATGGACAGCTTGCTCGCCTAACTCAAAAAAATTCTAAATTCGGCAAAACTCTTGATGGACTTGCTGACCTTATAACTTATATCTCAATCTATACAGGAATATCTTGGCATCTATATGTCCAAGGATATCCTATATGGATATTTATCTATGGATTTATTTCAATGATGTTTATGTTTATACATATTATTTATTTTGATCATTTCAAAAATGAATATATTTCTTATGTCCACCCTAAATATAATGAAAAATCTGAAAAATTAGATGAACTTGAAAAAAAATATACTTCTCTCAAGAAAAAAAATGATTCAAAATGGATTTTAGCATACCTCTATTTTCTGTTTTATAAAATAGAATATCTCCTTGTTTCTTTTAGTTATCCAGAAAATTACAAAGGGTATCATAGCATATACGATAATAAAAGAAAACCAACCAATAAAATAATTATAAATTATTCTTCAATGAAAAATATTGTCCGACTGTGGACATTCTTTGGAGCAACATCACACATTATGATTTTTCTTATTTTTGCAATTTTAAATATCCCTCTTCTTATTTTCCACTTTATTAGCATTATATACAATATTGCTCTTGTTACACTTATTCTTATCCAAAAAAAGAAATTTAAAACTCTATTTAATTTATCTTCTCTTTAAAAATTTAACATATTAATCTTCACTTATATACAAATAACTCTGCAAAAAATAAAACAAACGAAGCAACATTTTTATTGTTGCTTCGTTTGTTTTAGTCTATGTTATGTATTAATTAATAAAAAATGGAATTTCGTTCTACTTACTTAGAGAAAAAGAAATTAAGCTCGGTTGGTTGCCATTTTTTACAATTTATAACTTAATCCAATGCTGAAATTGATTATTCCATTTTTAGTAACAGAATCTCTAACAAGAAGGTACCTGTATCCTAATTTTGTAGTAATACAAAATTCTTTATATACACTAACATCTAAAATAAAACCTATATTAATCCCAAAAAGGTTATCACGCCAACTCTTATACATTTCAACTAAATACCCTGCATTAGCTTCAGATGGACTAACAAGAATCCATCCACTATTAAATTTGTAATAATCAAATCCAAATTTAGCCTGTAATTCTCTCATAAACCAAAAATAGTATAAAATACTGAAGTTAATATCAGTAAATTTTTCCTCGCCTATTCCACTATAAGAATTTGTACCTATTGAGTAATTCAAAACAGGTTTAGTAAAAGAGCCATAACCTATTTCAACACCTATATTTTTATTTATAGGCATTTTTGCATTTACTATATAACCTTCTGAACTTTTTTTAGGTTTCATAAAGTAAAAAATTTCGTAATTCACGCTTAAAAGAGGATAGCTCTTTACCATAGACTTTGTCTCTTCAGCTGAGGAGACTTGTGAAAAAAGGTTTGTTGCAAGAACAACAAACCCAACAAAAATAATAAAAAGTTTACGCATTTTATCACCTCCATAATTATTTTTTAAATATTTATTATATTCAACAATCATTTTTTAGATACAATACTAAATTTCATTATCTAAATTTCCGATGGTATTATAACATTTTTGATTACAAAAGTCAAATAAAAATTTTTTTATTTTTTATTAATTTGATTAAACCATACAATTTCGTCTATTAACTTTCTATGTTTTTTTACAGCGACTGTCTTCTCTTTTTCATAATACCCCAGCGTAAGAAGTCCAATAATTTTATATTTTTTAGGAATTTCAAAAAGTTGTTGCACTTTTTTTACATTAAACCATCCAATCCAGCATGTCCCAAGTCCAAGTTCTGTTGCCTGTAATATTAGATGTTCAGTTGCTATCCCTATATCTATTAAATGATAATTAATCTTTTGAAATAAAGGTGCAATACGATGGACTAAAAAATTAATTTCAGCAAGAATAACAATAATAACTGGTGCACTATTTGCCCATCTGGTAGGTGTATAAATTCCATTAAAAGCAGCTTCTTTAAGCTGAGATAATAAAGGTTCTTGGTCTATTACAAGATAGCGCCAGGGTTGAATATTTTCAGCAGAAGGAGCAAGTCTTGCAGCTTCAATACATTTTAGTATAATTTTTCGTGGAACTTTTCTGGAAAGATATTTACGAACACTATATCGTCTTTTACATAATTCTAAAAAATTTCTCATAATATTAAAATCTCCAAATCTTAAGTTTGATATATAATAATAAATTTTTATCTAAAAAACAATTATAAAATATTTTTTTTATACATTTATTTTTATTGTTGACTTTTTAAAAAAAAAGATTATTCTTTATTCTAAATTTAAAGAAATTATTGAAGGAGGGTCAAAATGAAGGTTGCAAAATTAATTTTAAAAATTATTGGTGGAATTGTTGGGCTTGTGATTATTGGCGCCATTCTTCTTCTTATATTTTTTCCAACAGAAAAAGTAAAAGAGATTGCTATTGAACAAATGCAGAAACAATTTCATAGACAGGTTCAGATAGGTGATGTTAGTTTGAATCTTTTTAAGGGAATCGTTATTAAAGATGTAAAAATCTCTGATAGACCTTCGTTTAAAAAAGGCACTTTTATAAGATGTAAAGCTTTTGTATTTAAATATAACTTATGGAAACTTCTCCAACGCAAACTTGTTATAAAGAAATTGGTTCTTGAACAGCCTGAAATATTTGTAAAAAGATATGTAAAAAATAAAAAAGTGGTATTTAATTTCTCTGACTTAATACCACCTATACCAGAAAAACTTCCAGAGAAAAAAGCAGAAAAGCCTCAAAAACAAAAAAAAGAAGAAAAGAAAAAAGAGGCAGCACCTAAGCAAATGCCAAAGGTAAAAAAATCGCAAATTCCTGTAGATTTGCAAATTGGAAAGATGGGACTTGAAAAGGCAAAAATTGAAATTATTGATACCGCAACTCCTAAATTTAAAGAAATATATTCACTTTACAATATCCATTTTCTTATAGAAAATTTACGTATATATGAAAATAAACCTCTGAAAATAAGCACTGGATTTGGACTTTCTGTAACAGAATTTGAAAAAGGAAAACAAACCGATAAGGATATAAATCTTGAAACTGAAATTAGAGGAAATTTAAAATTGTTTGATAATAAAGGAATCCTTAACCCAACAGGTGAATTTATAGTAGCACTTAAAAATGGGAAATTCACTGGGATTCAGGCTTATGAGGAACTAAGGAATCAAGCTCAGGATATTTCAAAATCTATAACAGCTTATCAGGAAAAGCTCCTTGCATCATATAAAAAATTAGCTGACCAAGTAGCAAAAAATCAAAAAACTATAAGTAAAGCAGGAAAACTTGGTGGAACAGTGGAAGAAGCATCTAAAAAAGCAGAAAAATTAGCTAAAAAAATTGCAAGTATGGATTTAAGTTTCATTAAAGGAGCACTTGAATGGAAGTTTTTGAAGAAAACATTTGAATTTGATGAAGTAAAAACAAAAGTAAAAGTTAAAGAAAGCAAAGTTATATCTGATAAAATTTGTATGAAAGGAAAAGATTTCCGAGCAGAAGGTAGTGGATATACAGGGTTTGATACTACTGTAGATTATTTATTTACTCTAATTGCTGACAAAAAATATAACAAAAATGAAATTACAAAAGCTCTTGCAAATAAGAAAGGTGAACTTGAATTTCCTGTAAAAATAACTGGCACAATTTCAGATATAAAGATATTATTTGAGAAAGCAGAAATTATAAGGAAAATTGAAAAGCAGCTTAAAGAAAAATTTATGTCACAATTTAAAACAAAAGCAGGTGGGATTGATAATTTTGCAAAACAGTATTTAGAAAGTTATTTAAATCAGCTTTTTGGTGAAAATGCAAAATATATATTATCTGGCAAAGAAGGTGCAAAAGCAGCAGAACAAGAAGCAAAAGCCAAGATTGAAGCTGAGAAAAAGAGAGTTGCAGAAGAAGCAAAGAAAAAAGAAGAAGAGGCAAAGCGAAAAGCTGAAGAGGCAAGAAAAAAATTAGAAGCTGAAAAGAAAAAGAAAGAGCAAAAAGCAAAGAAAAAAGCCAAAAAAGAAGCGAAGAAAAAAAAGAAGAAAGCTGAAAAAGAAATAAAGAAAAGGTTGAAAAAATTTGGATTTTAAGTGAAAAAATTTATAGATGAAGTATATTTTACTGTAAAAGCAGGCGACGGTGGAAAAGGTGTTATCTCTTTTGAAAGAGCAAAATATAAACCGAGAGGCAAACCTGATGGCGGTGACGGTGGCAGAGGCGGAAATGTTGTCTTAAAAGTTAATCCAAATCTATCTGAACTTTCGCATCTTATACATTTAAATCAGGTTGTTGCAGAATCAGGTAAACCAGGTGGTTCTAACAATAAAAAAGGGAAAGATGGAAAATCTGTATATATAGAAATTCCACCAGGATGTATAATAAAAGATAAAGATAAAAATAAAATTCTTGGTGAGCTCTTAAAGCCAGATGAAGAATTGATTATTGCGTATGGTGGTAAAGGAGGCCACGGAAACGCCTTTTTTAAATCCCCTACAAATCTTGCCCTAGATATTGCTCAACCTGGCAAAAA
>CAZSCZ010000058.1:10852-12630 GCA_964605455.1 uncultured Spirochaetia bacterium | reverse complement strand
CAACAAAATATTAAAATTTATAAATTTTTATTTATCTTTTTCATCAAATCCGATAATCTGCGCCTCACTCTCCCGTCTATTAAGCAGGATTAGAAAACCCTGCTATCAGATATATTCTATCGTTCTTTATCATCCCGATAATCAGAACATTCTTCTACAGTAACAATCCAGATTTTCTAAAAAGATGTAAAAACAGGACTTTAGTCCTGTTAAAATATAGTTTGTAGGTACCAGGTATGCCTGTTACCTACTTAAAACCCGCAAAGAAATAATAATTTTTTGGTTTTTTTAAACCTGAAATATTACCATCTCCGATATATCCGCCACATTTAGAAAACCCCTGCTATCAAATATAATTTAGGCTTTCAAAAACTACTAAAATATACCCATTTCAAATAAAAAGTCAACAAAAAAATTAAAGGTGTGTTGAAAAATTACCCCATTTTTAAGGAATCCTTTTATAATAAGTTGTAAAAACAGACCTTTAGGTCTGTTAAATATATTAAATTAACACACCTAAAGGTGTGTTTCTACATTTTTTATCAATATATTACATATTGTTAATGCATATATAAGATAAAATTTTATTTCATATAATTTTTGATATAAAACAATTAAATAGGAACGGGGATAGGAACAGGGGACGGTGCACAACTTTATTAATTTCTTTGTAAATCAACACATCTAAAGGTATGTTTCTACATTATATGTTACCATAAGCCATAACCATTAAGCCTTAAGCCATACCCACTTTATCCTATGCATTTAGTGCTACGAACCAATTTAATAAAGTTGTGCACCGTCCCCTCACTATCAGGAACAGGAAACTGTTGACTTATAATCCAGATTTTGTTATTTATCATTATTATGGAAAAATTTAAATTTAAACTAATTACTAATCTTGTATATCTTCTACTATTATTTGTAGGCAAAACTTCCAGTGTAAAGCTTATAAAAGAGGATATTATTTTAAAATTCAGGAAAATGAAACAACCTGTGATCTACTCCTTCTGGCATAACAGATTATTATATCTTGCATATTTGTATAGAGGCAAAATGGTAGGAGTAATGGTAAGTACTCATAAAGATGGCGAATATATTGCTGATATAATGAAAAAACTAAAGCTTTTTCCTATAAGAGGCTCAAGCACACGAGGCGGAGTAAGGGCACTTATTGAAATGATTAATTATATAAAAAGCTCTGGTTATGATGTTGGATTTACACCAGATGGGCCACGAGGTCCTAAATATGAAATTCAGCCAGGTGTTCTTATAGCAGCACAAAAAACCGGTGCACCTATTATACCTATTGCTTGGAATGCAAAATATAAAATAGTACTTAATAGCTGGGATAATTTTATTGTGCCTCTACCTTTTAATAAATTTATCGTTATGTATGGCACACCAGTTTATATTAAAAATTCTGATAATATAGAAACGAAGAGGCAGAAACTAAAAGAGGAAATGATGAGAATTGTTAAGATTGTGGATGAATATTTTAAATGAAAATATATAACTTTATATTAAACATTCTATTTCTACCATCTATACTGATTTATCTTGTGCTTGCTATTTTTAATAAAAGGCTTCGTCAAACTTTTTTAGAGCGTTTTAATTTTAAATTCAAAAGTCCTTTATTTAAATCTAACCCTGTATGGTTTCACTGTTCATCAGTTGGAGAAGTTAATGCTGTTGAAAATCTTATAAATATTTTAAAAAGCATCTATCCCCAGATTTTTATCACTACTCTTACAGACACAGGCAAGAGAAAAGCAAAA
>CAZSCZ010000058.1:0-10842 GCA_964605455.1 uncultured Spirochaetia bacterium | reverse complement strand
AAAATTATACTGCAATTATTCCTTTTGATTTTGAATTTCTTATAAAAAATTTTATAAAAAAAATCAAACCTTCTGTTCTTATCATTGAAGAAACAGAAATATGGCCTAATCTTATATGGCAAGCCGCAAAATTTAAAATTCCTATAATCTATATTAATACTTTAATTTCAGAAAAAAGTTTTAAGTTTTATAAATTTTTTAAATTTCTATTTTCTAAAATTCTAAAAAATATTGAAATATTCTTTGTTCAAAATGAAGAAACAGCGGAACACCTAAAAATTTTAGGTATCGCACCGTCTAAAATAAAATACATTGGGGTAACAAAGTTTGATGTCCAATTAAAAAGACAAAGCAAATCTATTTTTTTATTTCCAAAATCATCATCAGTTATAACCTGTGGTAGCACAAGAGAAGGTGAAGAAGAGATAATTCTCTCTACATTTTTAAAGCTAAAAGAACAATTTCCCAGATTAAAGCTTATTCTTGCTCCACGACATTTGGAGAGAGTAAATAAAATTATAAAGATATTAAAGCAATATAATATAAAATTTGACTTATACACAGATATAAAAAATAAGCCTGTATCAGATGTAATTCTTGTAAATAAAATGGGCGTTCTTATTGATATGTATCAACAAAGCACTATCTCATTTGTTGGTGGCACGCTTGTGCCAGTTGGTGGTCATAATCCACTTGAACCTGCATCCTGTAAAAAGCCAGTTATATTTGGTCCATGGATCAAGAATAATTATGTGGCATTTCAAATGCTTATCAAAAATAATGCTGGTATTATGGTAAAAAATAAAGATGAACTTTACGAAAAAACAAAAACTCTCTTATTAAACCCAGCTCAAATAAAAAAAATGGGTGAAAATGGAATAAAAACTCTAAAAATGAACCAAGGAACATCTAAAAAAATAGCAGAATTTATATGGAAAAACTATTTAAAAAAATAATTTTTAATACTAAAAAAAATATACTTTTTAGTCTAATTTTTTCTGTTCTACTTGGTTTATCATTTATCTATAAAATAATTATAACTACCAAACGAAAAAGAGGATATAAATTAGAAGCTGGAGATTCATTTATAATAAGTATAGGCAACCTAACAACAGGAGGAACTGGTAAAACACCTTTTGCAATCTTTCTTGCTAATAAACTTGCTAAAAAATATAAAGTCTGTATAATCCTCAGAGGATATAAAAGCAGATATAATAAAAAACCTTTCTTAATAAAAAATCTATATAAATATTCTGCAATTCAACTTGGGGATGAACCATTACTTATTGCACAGGAAACAAAACTCCCTGTAATAATATCAAAAAAAAGAATTGATGGAATAAAATATGCAAAAAAGAAGATTAAGCCACAAATAATAATTCTTGATGATGCATTTCAACATTTTCAACTTAAGCGTAACATTAATATAGTTTTGATAGATTATTTTAATCCTTTTGGTAATAAATATCTATTACCTGCTGGAATTTTACGAGAACCTATAGATGCACTTAAAGATGCAGATTATGTAATTATTACTAAATATGAAAAAATTGTAAAAAAAGAATATTCTTTTAAAAAGTTGAAATCTATTATAAAATCAATAAATCCTAATACAAAATTATTCGCATCAAATTTTATCCTATCAGAATTAAGAATAAACAACAGAAAAGTTAATTTAAAAAAATACCTGCATAAAAAAGTTTTAATTATATCTGGCATAGCAAATCCAGAATATTTTGAATTTCTTGTAAAGAGATATTTAAAACCTAAAAAAATTTTTAGCTTAACATTTCCAGACCATCATTACTACAGGAAAAAAGATATAGAACTTATTATTAATGAAAGCCAAAAATATGATATAATAATTACTACAGAAAAAGATTATATTAAGTTAAAAAAATTCAATATACCAATTTTCGTATTTAAAATAAAATTCAACTTTCAAAATGAAAAAGAGTTCCTAAAAGCAATAGCAAATGAAATTAAAAAAAATTAATATATTTTTTTTATTATTACTTTACACTACATTAACTAATGCAGAGATACTAAAAGTTGATGAAATCTTAAAATTTTCTACTTCAGAAAAGAAAAGAATATATATAAAAACAAGAGAAAGCCGAAAAGTCTTTATCAAAGTTTACAAAATTCCTAAAGCAGAGATAAAAAAGGCTTTGATATATAGAGAAATTGACTCAAAAAAAATAACCCATAATCTTATAGTTTCATTCACTAATATTTTACATAAACAACACAATTTTATAGAACTGAAAAATCTAAATCCTGGTTGTTATTTAATTCAGATTAATGATAAAAATGAATACTATAAATTATGTATAGTTACAAAACTAAAAATTATTACAAAGCAATATGAAGATAATTTACTTATATGGGCGGTAAATCTATGGACAGGGGTTCCATATAAAAGATTTAAACTTCAGCTGGGCAATTCAATATTAAAACAAAAAAAAGATTATTTTTATAATATTAAACTTTTGCATAGAGATAATATAATTATAGCAAATTATAATAACAATTATGATATAATATATCCTACACCTCTAAAAAAAATACATAAAGAATTAAGTTTTATAAAAATTTTACCTGAAAAGAAGTATTATCAGTTAAAAGAGATTTTAAGATTTACAGTTATTCTAAGAGAATACAAAAATTCTCAATATATTCCACCTCCAATCTCATCTATTAGAATCACAATTTATGATAGTAAAAACAATATAATTATCAAAAGAAACATAAACAATATTAATAATGGCATTTATAAATTTGAGCAAATTATAGGAGAAGAATTTAAAGAAGGCGTCTATAAAGCAGAAGTTTTATGGGAAAAAAATAGAGATATCTATAAATTTATTGTTTTACAAAATCATCATTATACTTATATTTTTAGAATAAAACCTGAAAAATTTACTTATTCCCATAATGATAAAATAAAATTGACAGTAAAAGTATATCATTTAGATGGGACAAAGCTTCGCGATGGAATGATGCGTTGTGAAATATGGGCAAAAAAGTTAAATCAAAATAACTTTCATTTATTCAAAATACTAAAAAAGAAAATTAAAAGAGGAAAAGTCTATTTCAAGTTTCTGCCAGATTTCCTTTCTAAAAAATTTAATTATGAATTAAAAATAATATTAAAATGTAGAAGCAACAATGGGATAGTGGAAAGTGATTATGTAAAAATAAAAGTAATTAATTCAGATTTTAAAATTAAAATAAATTCTAAAAAGAATCTTTATGAAATTGGAACCCCTGTAAAGATATTATATAAAATAGAACCCTTAAACTCTTCTGCCAGAATAGATAAATGCGAACTTTTTATTTATAAAATTTCAGATATAGAGAAAAAATTTCCCAAAAATATTGTATATAAAAAAGAGAGCTTTTTAAAAAAAAGTTTAGAAGGAGAAGAAACAATAAACTTAAAAAAGGATGGATTTTATAAAGCTACTATTAAAATAAAAAGCAAATCAGGCAGAATAGTTTCTGCCTCAACTTTTTTTTACATAATCTCATATACTTATGGGCTTACAATAAAAGGTAAAATAAAAAATATAATAATAATTCCAGATAAAGATGAATATTCTTACAGTGATATTGGTAAAGCTCTAATTCTTCTTCCACATAAAAATATATGGTGCAATATATCAATTGAAAATGAAAAAGTATTTGCATCTCAGATGGTTTTAATTGAAAGGAATTTTTTAATATTTGATTTCCCAATATATGAAAAATATTCACCTAATGTATATTTAAATGTAACTTATGCTTATAAAAATAAAATTTTCTCAAAAAGCATAAATTTAAAAGTGCCTTTAATTATAAAAATGTTAAAAATAAAAAGTGAAATTTTAGATGAAAAATTGCCTGCTTTGTCTGAAAATAGATTAAAATTCCAAACATATAATATCTGGGGACATAAAATAATAGCAGATGTTATATCTTCTACTTTAAATTATGACTTTATTGAACTATATAATCATAGGATTATAGACCTATATAAAATATGGTATCCTCTAAAGAATAATTTAGTAATAACAGCTAACTTGAAGAAAAAGAAGAAGAAAAAAACTTATTTTAAAGAAACGAAAAAAAAATTTACAAGCTGGGATTTTTTCTATAGTCCCTATTTAAACTTTTCCTCATTAAATTATGATTTAATAACCACTCAGAAAGATAATCCTTCTATATTAAAAGTAAAATATCCCGATATTATGGCAAAGTGGATAACTTTATTTTATGGTGTTACTTGTGATTCAAAAACTGGAATAAAAAAAATTGCTCATTCTTCAGAAAAAGGAATTGATGTAAATTATTTTATACCAGAATTCCTAACAACTAAAGATAAAATCTTTATTAGTGCAAGTATCCAAAATTATAAAAATATCCCTTTAAAAGTTAAATTTATGTTTAATATCATTAATGGAAAATTTATAAGTAATACTACTAAGCTAATTAAAAGTTCTCCTCAAGATATTGAAGAGATATTCCTATTTCTTAAGCCACTGACAGATAAAACCATAAAAATTGGAGCAAAATGGGTTTCCCCTCTAAATTCAAGCTATGATGAGTTCTTTATTTCTGTAATATCTCCTAAAAAAATCTATAGAAAAAAAAATAAATATTTAAAACTAAAGAAAAAATTTTATTATTTAAAATACTATGAAAAAAAAGGAAGATATTATAGCAAGCCAAAAAATACCGGGAAACATTTTAAGAGAAATCAGGATATACTTGTAGAGATTAGACTAAAAACAAAAAAAGAATTCAATAATCTAACCCTTATTGATTTTTTACCAGCTGGATGTAAATTTGTAATAAAAGAAAAATATAAATATCATTTAACAAATATCAGTCCTGATTTAAATTATAGTATAATAAATAAATTAAATAAAATAATAATAAAAATTCCTTATCTATCTAAAGGAAAGCATCATATTTATTATATAATTAGACCATATTTGTCTGGAAAATTTTATATCCCACCTATTTATATAAAATCAAACAATAAAATAATTTTCTCTACAGGGAAAGACACTTTTGTAAAAATTTAGGCATAAACCCAGTGAATCTAACACAATTAAACCGGTATTTTTATATCTTATATGGCTACACTTTATTGGTTGAATTGAATTCTACAATGAAAATTGAACTGTCAAAATTTTGCTTGTAGGGGGCTTGATAAATCAGGCTACTACAATTTCTCTGCTTGTTTACCTGGTTATCATAATTTATACTTAAAATTAACTCTTCTCTCGTCAGTGCTGAATTGAATTAAAAATTATGGACATTAGATTTTTATTATAGTATATTTATGTTGATTATGAGAGATTTAGGAAAGTTTTATATATTATTTACACTTATCTCTTTCACCTGTTTATTACAAAACTGTGTAAGAATCAAAAGCTGTTGTATGATAAGTATTCCACCCATAACTATTACATCAGAAAGGACATCCCTTGAAAATCAGATACTTGGGACATACAAACAGATTCGCGAGGATGTATGGCTTGTCTCATCTGCTCAAACTGTTGAAGGATTAAAAATGATGTATTCAACAAATACAAACAATCTTCAATCACAGTTCAGCAGAAAAGTTCTTGATGCGATTAATACCCAAGAGTATAATAAAGAAGAAATAAAGAAACTCAAAAAAATGGGTATAATAGGAGAAAACAATAAAGGATTTATCTCTTATATTGCGAATCCAGAAATAGAAAAAAATGAGAAAGAAAAAAAAAGAATTTTACAAATAATTAGCGAGGAAAATGATGCCAGACTCATTTTAATGCTTGAAGTTATTAATAGAAATGAAGACCTCACTGTAGATGACCTTGACAATGTAATGAAAAGTTTTGCAAAAATGTATAGAGATGAATTAGAAGAAGGTGAATATTATCAATTACCTACAGGTGAATGGATAAGAAAAAAATAATACCCCTGGGGGACGGTGCACAACTTTATTAAATCGGTTTGTAGCACTAAATGCACAGAATAAAGTGAATATGGCTTAATAATTATGTCTTATGGCAACATACAATAAAGTAGAAACACACCTTTAGGTGTGTTGATTTACAAAGAAATTAATAAAGTTGTGCACCGTCCCCATTTTATAATTTAAACCTTACTGAAATCTTGTGAGAGCCGTAGTTAGATTTTATTCTGAATGGGAAACAGAAAGAATAATCAATAATTCCTATTGCAAATTTCAAGGATAATTCTGTGCCCAAGCCTACAGAGGCTTCATTAAAATTTCCACCTGCTCTTATCTTTAAAAGTCTATCAAAGAAACAACATTCTATACCACCTGCTAAATTAAATTCTTTATTTCTATATGTAATATCTACAGTTGGTCTAATTTCAGTTACTATTCTATATTTTTTGTTTTTTAGGAAGGAATTAGGTGTTATTATATCAGGAATACTTTCCTTCATCCCAGTATATTTTATTATTAAATACGAAACACCTATTCCAAATTCTCTATAAACTGGGTCGTTTCTTGAAAGCCCCATATTAGGTTCATTTATATTTTTTACAATAAACCCAACAAATAGATTAGGCAAATTGGGGATAAGCCTTGTAGTGAGCAAACCTATATCAAAACCTATATTGCTTTTACTTTTTCCATTACGAAAGACAGGGTCTATTGATGCTCTTTTATCCAGGCTAAAATTATTGCAAAGATATTTCAGATTAATACCAATATATATTTCTCGCTCCTTACGAGTAAATATTCGTTCTAATGATATACCATAGCTAAATAATATTGAATATTCTTCATAAACCCCTGTAATTCTAAAATCTTTCCAACCAAAGCCAAATGTTCCGATATTTTCATTAGGGATAGCTACTGAAAGGTATGAATAATTCCATCCGAATTTTTCTCCACCTATATAAGCATCCAGTCCCAAATAGGGCTTTGAATAGTTGAGTAATACTTGAAAATCTTTAACCAGTGCTAATCCTGCTGGATTGGATATTGGTGCTGCTGCATCATCAGCAATACTAATAAAAGCTCCACCCATTCCTGCAGCTCGTGCATACCATAATGTATTAGCCTCTTTAAACGCACCAAAAGTATTTTGAATAAATAAAATAATAATAATAATTAATAAAACTTTAACTTTTCTCCACATTATATAACCTCCATTAATGATATTATTTTGCAACAACAACCGCACCACTTATCATCTCTTTTTTTCCATTTATCATCATCTCAGCTTGATAAATATAAACCCCACCTTCTACATAATTACCATTCTCATCTCTACCATCCCATTCCGGAATATCTCTAATTGTTCTTATTCTTCTTCCTAACATATCATATATATTAATTTCAAATTCACCTGCAGCTCCAAAATACATAATATCATTTATACCGTCACCATTAGGAGTAATTATCTTTTCTTTTGGAAGAAATGCTTCTTTTGTTAAATGTCCAACAGGAAACAAACCAAATATTGAAAGATGTGTAACTTTTGCTGAGACTGTATTATTTTGTGAATCAATCTCTCCACCCACATATCTCCAATCAAATCCATCCCACCACAGTATTCCAAGTTCTGTTTCTTTTATTTCTGTTTCTTTTCCATTGGATAATTCAACCTTTCCATCATTATCCAGGTCAAAATAAAGTAATGTTATATTAACAAGCTTTTCAAATGTTATACTTGGACTAAATTCAAACATAACCACAGGCATTTTCCCACTTACAATTCCACTTCCGGGAATTATCTCCTCTTGCTTATATATCTGACGCATAGTAATGGTTTGGCTTTCATTAATTGCTCCACCAGGAATACTTAATTTTGCTTCACCATCTTCTGGATTCCCATCAGTAAGTGTAATTGTTCCACCACTGCTACCTATAGTTGCTCTCTTGCTTGGAATAACATTTATAACATAAGTTTTTGTGTTTGTAATATTATTCTGAGTATCTTTTGCTTCAAAGTAATAATCTATACCATCTGTTGTTATTTCATTAGGTAAAATCTCAGCTTTAAAATAATAGCTTGTGCTATAAGGGGTATATTCTATTTTTTTATAATTCGCATCAGAATGTTTCTTATACCAGAAAGTAGCACTTTCTATTATATCTTGGTCTGAAAATTGAGCATATATTACAATTTTATCACCTATAATATTAATCTCATTAGGTGGCTGTTGAACAGTAATGCCAGGCGGAATGAAAAGCCCACTATATGGTAGTAATTCTATATAGAGTTGTGTAGTATAATCATCAGGCACTGCATTAACAAAGTTTCCACCAATATAAAGCATAATTGGAGAGATGGTAGGTCTATTAGTTTTCGGGAATTTACCTAATAACCCATTATAGGCAATAAGCCTGTAATCCATTCTATTGTGCCAATCAATATCTTTTTTATCTTTTATATATCCCCAATTATTATCATTTGAACATTTAATATTATTAGTATTTGTATAGACTTGCCAGAGAAGCGGAACCCTTCTTTTCTTTGTTATTCCAATCAATCCACCATATTGTCCATCATATGAATAGAACTGTGTGTTATGGGTATATACTTGAATTGCCCAGTCATTTGAATTATCAACAGTATATTCTATTTCCACATATTGTTGTGCCAAAGTATAGCTTGTAAAAGGTGGAAGATTTCCAAAAACAACAGAATTTGTTTGTTTATTATTTGAAATTGTAAACACAGACACAGATATAGAATCAGCAAAAGTATTTTGTATATATATAAATATCAAAGTTACAGCAAAAAATTTTATTAATAGTTTTGAATTTTTTAGCATTTTGTTCATAATTTTAACACTCCATTAAAGATACATTATCCTTGTTTTTTTGTAGTGGTAAAAACCGTGCCTATAATTTATTTTTCAAATTGAACTTCATCTATGTAAACTGTGCCTGTTAGGCTACCGCTAATTCTCCAATCATCAAAAGTAAAACATTGCTCCATTATTTTTGATTTATCAAGAGGATTGCCCCACCAATCTTTAAAGTTACTTAAATTTAATTCATATTTTTGCCAGGATGTAGTAATACCAGTTATTTTTGTAAATTTTCCTCCACCATCATCTTTTAATTCTACAATCATATCTTTTGGGTTTTCAGTATCAGATTTAGCTTTTACCCAAAATGTTATTTTGTTATATGCACTAAAATCAACAGGCATTCCACTATTACCAGATAAACCGCCACCAAATTTTGTCCATACTCCTGCAAAGCCAATTACAGTATTATAATAAAGCATTAGTCCATAATTATAGCTATGAGCAGCAATATTAGTGTATGTAATAGAGCAGGACCCGCCACCGCCAGTAAATATTCCTTGATTTCCACCTAAAGCACATATTCCGACTTTGTCTCCATAATGGTCTATCCTTATAACATCAAACCCGCCTGCCACATTTGTGAATTTTATATCATCTATATATACTGTGCCTATCTTTGAAGAGCCGTTTGCTCCACTTTGATATTCTTCAAATACAATTGTGAGTTCCTTCATATAATTGAAATTTGTGATATTTGCAAAATTTTTAAATGGTATCACTACTTTCTGCCAGCTTGTTGTTACACCACCATCAAGATAATCTGTTATGTATAAATGTGCATTACTTCTGCCACCCTGATTTGCTATTGCCCTTGTTTTAAGCTCTACTTTAAAATATTCACCACCATTTTCCCCTCGCACATAAAAAGTTAAACCATTATAGCTATTAAGATTCTCTTCTCCTAACTTTGAACAATACCAGAAAAAACTGTTAGGTTCCTCCACATTATAATCCAGTTTTAAACATTTTCCTTCATAACCTTCATCAATATAAGATGCATTGCCACTCCCTTTATTTCCACCCCCATAATATGTTGGATAACCCCAAGTATTTATTGAATTACCATCATTAAAATCATCTAATAAATCTCCAAAGTTGGAAAGGAAATTAGCAGATACTTCTGTTTGAGCTTTTTGTGCTTGTGCTTGACATATATTTGAATCTTTTGTTAGTAAATATAAAATAAAAAAACATAATACAAAATACTTATATCTCATTCCTGTGCCTCCAGTATAACTAATTTGCTCATCTTATTTGTAAGTGGCATAATGTTTCCATAGTAAAGATGGAGTATAACATAGTATTTCCCTGATAATAGTTGTTTATTCAATTTTATAGGCACATTATTGATATTTTTAGTGATACCAGGAAGGACTACTACAAGTGGACTTTTAGGTGTTGCAAGTATGTTTTCACCTTTGTCATTATAAATTTCAATATCATAATAAAACCTGAGATGAACATTTCCTTTATTCATTATTTCTGTGGAGAGAAGAAATTTAGAACTTGTTTGTTTTATATCAAGTTTATTTAACTGTGCAGAAATAATTTCTGTGCCTTTTACACTTACATAAAAAGCAGAGCCAATTCGTGGTATAATTGCTGCCCCGCCTAAAGTATTTTTGTCTTTTACCGGAAGCTGGTCAAAATATACTTTCGCACTTATTTCGCCTTTTGTATCATTTGGAATATTAACAGTATATTTTACTTTTTTGCTTTCACCAGATGAAAGTTCAAATTTTGTAGGTGATAATTGTAACCACTTGGAGACATTTTTGCCACTAAATGTTTCTGCTTTTACCTTAACCAAAATCTTCTTGTTTAAAGGATTTTTTACAATATAAAAACCATTTGTTTGTGTTCCAGGTGAAACAGATATCTCTACAACTGCAGGCGAAACTGTTATTCCAGATACAATTTTGGCAAAAAGTACAATTATAAAACCGATAAACATAAACTTTTTCATTATAATTCCTCTTTTCTGCTCCGTTTTTTTATTTTTAT
>CAZSCZ010000057.1:0-12785 GCA_964605455.1 uncultured Spirochaetia bacterium | reverse complement strand
TACTATATATTATATCACATTTTCTTAAAAATGTCAACTTTTTTTAGAACATTTCAGCGCTGACGAATGAAGACTTAATTTTAAGCATAAATTATGATAATTCGTTAAACAAACAGAGGAATCGTATGAAGTCTGATTTATCAAGCCTATACAAGTAAAATTTTGACAGTCTACTCTTTATTTCTTGACACTTTTCATAAGTCTTGACTTTTTGCTTTAAAATATGTAAATTAAGTTTTAAAGATATATAATATAAGGAGAAACAATATGAAAATTTTAAAGTATTTTATAGTATTGGCTATAATGACATTCATATTTCATAATGTTGATGCCCAATTCTATGAATCGCAGATATTAGAATATGGTGGCGATACTTCAGCATTAGGTATTGGTGGAACGAGTGCAGGTAAAATATTTTCTCCTGGTATAACAATGATATCTCCTGCATCTTCTGCAGATGTTGAATTTCCTGTGCTCTCATTTAATTATGGTGATATTCTGGGGTTCAATAATTTCATACAGATTTCATACTTACATCCTACATCTCGTGGCGTTCTTACTGGAAATATACGGTATTTTGGTGCAAATGTTTTAAATCAAGGACTTAATAATGCTACTCATATTAATCTTAATTTCTCAAAGATATTTACAGAGAAGCTTTTTGTAGGTTTAGGACTAAATTTTCTTACAGCAGAATATCTTAATGATAACGGAATAACTTTTGGATTAAATATAGGCGGAATATATCATCTTTATCCATATACAGAAAAAAGAGAAAATAAAACATTAAAAAATTTAAGAATTGGAATTTCTTTTCTAAATATAGGTAACGCTTTATCTGCAAATGATGTGGTGATCTCACCTCCTTTTATAATTCGGACAGGTCCGTCAATTAGTCTAAATTTAATTAAAAATGTTGATACAATATTTTCTACAGATTTCGTATTAAGAAAAATGAAAGAATGTTATTTAGCCATAGGCTTAGAAAATATTATAAAAGAAAAAATTTCAGTGCGTCTCGGGTATCAGATTGAATCAGAATTTGCTGACCTTTCATTTGGAGTTGGATATAAATTTAATATAAATCAAATTAAATCAGAAATTAATTACGCTGTAGTATCATCAAAAAATGAGAAAGCTTTGCACTTTTTAGGAGCTAATATCTACTTTGGTTCAGTTGATACTACTCCACCTGAAACAAAAATAGAGCTTAGTCTTAAAGAATTCTCACCAAATTATGATGGAAATGCTGATTATCTTGAAATTAAACCCACAATTGAGGATAATAAGATATTAAAATTTTGGGAAATAAAGATTCTTGACCAAGATAATAATGTTGTTAAAAGATATAGAAGCCCTGATATTGATACTTTAAAAGGGAAACTTACTATAAAAAAAGTATTTACCCGCTTATTTGAAAAGAAGAAAGAAGCACCTGTTCCAGAGAAAATTGTTTGGGATGGTATAGATGAGAAAGGGCAGCAGGTAAAGGACGGAAAGTATAAAATTGTTGTAGAATCTTATGACGAAAATAAAAATAGCACTAATATAGGTCCTTTTGAATTTATTGTGGATAATACTCCACCTGAAGTTTCTATCTCTGCAGAGAGTTTAATTTTTTCACCAAATGGAGATGGAGTAAAGGATACAATAAAATTTAATTTAAGTCTGAAATCTGAAAAAAATGACAAATGGATTGCACATATAAAAGATAAAGATGGAAATATTGTTAAAACTTATAACTGGGAAGGCGAAAAAATAAAAGAAATTATATGGGATGGTAAAAAAAGTACTGGTGAACTTGCACCTGATGGTAATTATGACCTAATAATTCAAGGCAAAGACAATGCAGGGAACTTTGTAGAGAAATCAATAAAAGGATTTACTCTTACAACAGCTAGACAAAGTGTTGCTATTTCTGCTAACCTCCCTGCGTTTTCACCTAATAATGACAATATAATGGACAAAGTTGTATTTAAAACTTACATTTCGGATACCAAAGGGCTGGAGAAATGGAAATTAACTATCACTGACTCTGATAAAAATATTATTAAATCCTTTGAAGGAACCAAAAATGTGCCTCAATCTATCCAATGGGATGGAAAAGATAATAATAATAAAATTATAGATGATGGAATTTATTTTTATAAATTTGAAGCTTGGTATGATAGTGGAAACCATCCTGAGTCATTTCCAAAACAAATAATAATAGATAAAACATCACCTAATATCTCTTTTAAAATAGAACCGGCTGAATTTTCTCCAGATGGCGATGGCGAAAATGATACTCTCAAATTTACTTTTAATGTTCAGGACAAATCTAAAATAAAAAGATGGAAGATTACTATAACTGAAGTTTCTGCGCAGGAGAATATATTTAAAAAATTTGAAGGGGAGGGCACTCCTGCTAAGGAAATATTATGGAATGGATTAAGTGATGCTGGAATATTGGTTAAATCAAAAAATAAATATTTTGTCTCTGTTTATGTTGAAGATACACTTGGAAACAAAAGTTTTATAAAGAGAAAAGAGATTAAAATAAGTACTGAACCGCCTGATGTTGATTTTAAATTTAAACCACAGATTTTTTCTCCAGATGGTGATGGCGAAAATGATTTATTAAAGATCCGTATCTTTTCTTATGATAGAAAAAGAATAAAAAGGTGGGTACTAAATATTTATCCTATAAGAGGAGGAAAACGCGAAAGTTTATTCAAAAAATTTGAAGGAAAAGAATTACCAGGAAAAGAAATTATCTGGGGCGGAAGAAATGATAAAGGAGAATTGGTAGAAAGTGCAATGGATTATGAATTAGAATTACTTGTAGAAGATATTCTTGGAAATATAAAGAAAGTTTCAAAAATTTTAAATGTAGATGTTCTTGTTATAAAGACACCATATGGTTGGCGAATAAAAATAAGTAATATTGAATTTGAATATGACAAAGCTGATTTACGAGGAAATGCATTTAAGATTCTTAATCGTGTAACAGAAATACTGGAAAAATATTCTACTTACAAGGTAAGAATTGAAGGACATACTGACAATATAGGCAGCGAGAAATATAATCTTGATCTTTCTAAAAGGCGCGCAGAATCTGTATATAAATACCTTGTAAAAAAAGGAATTGATCCTCATAGATTAAGCACAGTTGGATTAGCATTTAAATACCCTGTTGCATCAAATGATACAGAAGAAGGAAGAGCAAAAAATAGACGTGTAGAATTCATTTTAATAAAGCCAGGCGCAAAAGCACCTGTAAGAAAATAAAATCAGTTGCTTTTTTATATAAAAAAATTATACTTTATTCAGGTAAGAATATGCTATCTATTATAAGTGAAAATTTAGTTTTAATTAAAGATAAGTGTAAATCTAAAAACAAAATTTTGAAGGAACTTGTTGAATTGCTTCATAAATCTGATAGAATTACAAACTCAGAACGATTTTACAAAGAAGTAATTGCACGGGAAAAAACACAAAGCACTGGAATAGGAAATGAAATTGCAATTCCTCATGCAAAATCTGAATGCGTTAAAATAATTTCTGTTGTAATATGTATATGTAAAAATGGATTAAATTTTGATTCATTAGATGGAAGACCTGTAAAATTGGTGTTTCTTATTGCTGCACCGTCTGAATTAACAAAGATTTACTTGCAAATAATAGCTAAAATTGCAAGAATTTTAAAGACTAAACAATGGAAAGAGAAGTTCATTAAATGCAATACCCCAGCTGAAGTTATAAATGTCCTACAAGAATTTGACAAAGCATATCCAGATAGACTAAAGATTCATCTTAAAAAAGGTAAAACTTTATTAAGGTAGGTAAATAATGCTGTATCTTTTAATTGTTATAATTTACAAAGAAAAGTATCTTGAACATATTTTAACTACGCTTGTAGAAGTAGGGGTATTGAATTCAAATGTAATTACTGCACAGTCTTTAGAGGAGGCTTTACCTATAAATGTGCCTGTTTTTGCAGGTCTTAAATTTACAATGGAAGGAGAAAAGCCATTTTCAAGAATAGTGCTTGCTCTTGTGGATACCGAGGATGTGATATATGAAATAGATTCTATACTCAAGGAAAGTGAGATAGACTTCACAAAGGAAAAGATTGGTGAAATTTTTACTATTCCTATTTCAAATGCTATAGGGCGGAAGCCCTATATGGAAGTTTAATACAGGATTCTCTCTGTACTAAAAAATTATTTTTTAGTACCCTTAAAGAGGTCCATAGAGGGAGGTTACAATATGAGAAAATATGAATTAGCAGTAATTATTAAAGACAAAGAGAATGTAGAAGAAGTATTAAATAATGTAAAAGCTCTTTTAAATACGAATGGTGCGCAAATTACAGGTGAGAATCGGTGGGGAAAAAGAGAACTTGCTTACCCAATAAAAAAACACACAACAGGATATTATGTAATTTTTACAATAGATGCTCCGGCATCTACCATTAAATTAATCAACGATAAATTGCTTTTGAATGAAAATATTTTAAGACATATGTTTATAAAAGTAAGTAAGAAGGAGTGATTTTTCAATGAGTGATATTAATTCTGTTACATTAGTAGGAAGGCTTACAGAGAAACCTATATTAAGATATACTCGTTCTGGCACGCCTGTAACGACATTGAAGATAGCAAATAATACATTTACAAAACGACCCGACGGTGGTATTGAGCAGAAAGCTAATTTTTTTAATGTAATAGTATGGGGAAAACCAGCTGAAAATTGTACAAAATATCTTGATAAAGGGAGACAGGTTGCTGTTCAGGGAAGACTTGAATATAGAATATGGCATACTCAAACAGGTGAAAAACGACAATCTGTTGAAATTATTGCGAGAAGTGTCCAATTTATAGGTAGAGGTGAACCTCTACCTGAGCAACCAGCTGAAGTATCACCTGCTGAATCTACTGAAGTTCCGCCTAAAGATATTACCACTGATGAGGGCGCAGAAAAGGAAATAGTTGAAGATTTTAATGAACCTTTAGATGATGATGAAATCCCATTTTGATTTTTGATAAATATTTGGATATATAAATTTAATTCTAAAGGCTTGATAAATCAAGCCGTTGCTATTTCTATTAAGATGGTGAGAGTGTTCGGTAATTTGAGTGGGAAAAGGCACACACTCCACTCACACCCTGTAAGTGGAAGTGTGCCTTTTGAAAATAGGTAAATTCAAAGTGTGTGACTTATAATTTTAGGTATGCTTTAGATTATAATAATACCCGAATACTCTAAATTGTAATAAGGAGGTAGAAATGCAAGAGACATTTGTAACAGAAAAAATATCTGTTAATAGAATTTCTATCAGCCTTCTGAGCATAATAACTATTTCTATATTAACTTATCTGGGTGCATCTTTAAAGATTTATCTTCCTTTTACACCTGTGCCAGTAACTTTTCAAACTTATTTTGTTTTAACAGCTGCAGCTTTAACGCAATACTATATATCAATGTCAGGACAAATACTCTACATAATTGCTGCGCTTATTGGAATACCTGTTTTTGCAAATGGATTAACAGGCATTCCAGCTCTTTTACATCCAACAAGCGGATATATATTAGGATTTATTATTGCTTCATTTGTTGTTGGTAAATTGTTACAGAAAAGTAATTATTCAATTTATAAACTTTTTATAGCTATGATTTTGGGAAATTGTATTATATATCTTTTTGGTGTTTTCAGACTAGCACTTATCTGTGGTATTAAAAATTCAATTTTATTAGGGGTAATACCATTTATTTATGGAGATATTTTAAAAATTATTCTTGCAACATTAACTGTAAAAACTTTGCGAGGAAAGATTAAATGAAAAAATTTTGTCCATTATTAGTAATACTTTTTTTAATAATTAGCAATTCCTGCTCTAAAAAGAAAAAGTCTTCAAAAGAAATAGACCCTCGGATTGGGCAGGAACTTTTATTTATTACACAAGAGTTTGAAAGTAAGAATTATGAAAATGTTATAAAATTCGTTGAGGACTTTTTTGAAAAAAATGAAATTAATCAGGAAAGCGTCCAAATATTATTTAAAAAAGGAGAAGCTTTACAAAAACTCGCACAAAAGTTAAATAAAAAATATTCAAAAGAAAATATAAAGATAGCTAAAAAATATGGTCTTAAGATAAAAAATAAAAAAATTTATTATGATTACAAAGATTTTAAAATAATATCTGAAAAATTTCCAGATATACAAATTGGGAAAAAATCATTTAAAATATGGTATGCCTCTTTAACCAATATTAATGATAAAATTTCAGCACTTGAAGATTATATTAAACGTGTAAAGAACAAATCTAATCTTCAATTGGAATTGTCAGACTTGTACATAGAAAAGTTATTTGCTCATAACAATGAAAAAATTTCGGATAAGTTAATAAAATTATATAAAGAGATAATAAATTCTGCTTCTAATCCTAAAGAGAAATCTATCGCTTTTATAAATAAAAATATTTTACTTTTATCTAAGCAAAAAGATTTATCAAAAATAGAAGAAGAAATTTTAACATTTAAATGTAAATTGCCATTGTATAATTCTATAAAATATTATATGCTTGGTGAGATAGCATTTTTAGATGAGAGATTAGAAAAAGCCAATAAATTTTTTAAAAAATCTTTAAAATTTATAAAAAAAGTTGAGAATAATTCTAAAGAGATTCCAAGTCTTTTAGTAAAATTTGAGAGTTTACCAGATTCTACTTTAAAAACATTTAAGCAGGAAATTATTAAAAAAATCGCTCTTATTAAATCTCTTATTTCTTATAGAAAAAATTTAGTGGATAAAAAGATAGCTTTTATTACAGGTAAAAGGGTTCGTATTCGCAAAACTCCTTATGTAGGGAAGAAAAATATTATAACATCTCTTAATTATGGTGATAAAGTAATAATAATTGAAAGAAGTGATAAGCCTTATGAAGTAAAAGGCAAAAGAAATTATTGGTATAAAGTAGAGCTTAAAGATGGCACAATCGGCTGGATTTTTGGTCAATATTTGACATCGTTTTTAATAAATAAGGAATAAGGATTTTTATATGCCAGATGAAAAGCGCAAATATATGGACAAAGATATTGAAGCATTACTAAATATTATACAAGAGAAAGATAATCTTATTGTAAGTCTAAAAGAATCTTCAACAAGACGAGACAAGTTAAATGAGCAGCAGATACGAATGCTTGCTGAAGATAATTCTCGTAAGCTTATGCAAATAAAAACATTGCAATCTAAATTAAAGGAAGCTGAATCTAAGCTTGCGCGACGCGAAGCAGAACTTTCGCTCTTTAAGGTTACTGAAGGAAAACTTACTTCAAAAGTAGAGGAATTTAAAACTGCATTTGAAAAATATCGTGCTCAGGTGCGTTCTTCTTTAGACCAGATCAAACTTGCTATTCAGGAAGAAATTACAAAAAGAGAAGAGTATAAAAATAAAATACTTGATGAAATGAAAAACAATTATCTTAAATTAGAAGCTCAATTACAGGAACTTGATAATTATTATAAAGAAATAATAGCAGATATTTCAAAAAAGCAGGGACTTGCAAAGAAATATATCCGACATGCACTAAATGACCTTCAAGAAGCTTTATCCTTGCTTGATATAGCTCATTCAGAGTTTATACAGCCTACGAAAATAAAAGAAGATTTTAGCAGGCTTATTGAAGAGTCAAATGCTATATTTGAAGAATTTAAAGAAATGAAAGGATTACCAGGAGGCACTACGCTGATAAAAAATATTGAGAATGTTAATATTCAGTTAAGCAGTGCTCCTCAAATAGAAGGAATTTTTGAAGAAATACGAGATATTACAGAGAGTGCTCATCAGCATATTGAAGCTGCTGCAAAGTCAGAACTTGCAGGTGATGGAAAAGAGAAATTACCCAAACCTGGTGCTCCCGCAAATCAGCGGAAAGATGAAGAGACTGGTCCTTCCTCTTCAAAAGAAGGGAAGGACATAGATAAAAAAGAAATAAATGGCAAAGCTGGAAAAAAAGGTGGAATAATTGAGGATGATAAGGAAAAAAAAACTAAGAAATCCGATAAAGATATTCAGGAGGTAGTTTTTAAGCGAGGAAGAAATTATGCTCCATTTAACTGGCACGCTATCTTAACTGATATTCAATTAAAAAGGTTTCAAAGCTTTATTCAAAGCTGTATAAAAGCAGAAAAAGAAGGAAATCTATTAAAAGCACTTGAACTTTATAAGACAATAAGAGAGCAACCAGGAATTTCTGAAACTATTGCAGGAAAACTGCTTGATGACCATATAGAATATTTGGAAGACCTTATTAAACGAAAATATTCAGTGCATTACAAATAGATTATGATTGATACATTTCTTTTCATTACCTGTAATAATATAAAATATTAAAAAAATCAAAGAATGTGCAATTTAAATATAAAAAGTTCAATATATTCTTGAAGTAAAAGATAAATTTTATGTTAATATTCTTTAAGTCATTTTGATTTACTTTTATTTATAAGTATAAAGAAAGAGGTGAAATTTTGCTTGGCGACCTAAAATCAAAGAAAGGAGGTGATTACCTTTATAATGGTATACAGCGGTTACATCAGGAAAAAACCAGACAAAGAGAGTTCCACCAAATTCTACACCCTGAAGGTTGAGATGGTTAAGTAATAGAAATCTGATAAACCGAAAGGTCGCCAAGCAAAATAGTCGCCTAACACAAGTGGTGCAGGAAATGTGAAATACTCATTATCGTAAATTTAAGCAAAAAATGGGCGTTTTATTATTCCTACCACAGCTTCCGCAAAAATGACATATCAGAAGGTTTAAGTTTACGCTAATGAGGAAAACATCTTTGAGTAAATGTAGTGCAAATGATAAAGTTGATTAGATGTGGTATTTAGCTAAGAAAATTGTAGTAATAAAGTGGAGTTATGATTATACAAATAATAGGAGTATTAAAAGAAGCTTGGAACCTGCTTAATGAAATGGCTTCTTATCTTCTCTTTAATGGATTAAAATGTTATCATCGTTTTTATTATAATTATTTTAATTTTGAAAGTAATGTTTCAAAAGAAAAAATTACAAGGAAGAGAAAATGGACAACGAGCCAAGAGCTATGAACTACAAATAAAATAAAGATATATGCCATAGTTACAAAAAATACAGCGTTGGGAGGTAAATATAATGAATAACATAGGGAAATTTAAAATTACTAAAAGAAAAGTTATTATCAGACTAAAAGATAGAATATGTGAAACAGCTGACGAGTTGTTGTCAAGTGAATTATTCACTAAAATAATTAAACAATGTATCAATGATTTATTAAAGAGGAAATCTATTTTGTTAAATATTTTTAATAACGACGAAATAAATGACCAAAATATAAATATTTTAATTCAAACTTTACAATTTCTTGCTAAAATGCCTCTTACCTTAATTCCTAACATTGTTAAAGGAGCAGATAAATTTTTAAAGGACCCTATGCTTTTAAATGATTTTGTTGAACATTTATATAATTATTGGCGAAGTTTTGATAGATTCATAATTTGTGACTCAGAAGGCGATGTATTAGATAAACGACCATATAGAACCTTTAATACAACAATAGAAAAACTAACTCATTTAGTTAGAGGGGTATATAGAGATATTCAAGAGAATATTACAGGTAGTCATCCTAAAATCTACAGACAAGTAAGAGCTGGCGCCGAAATAGCAGCAATTGCTCTTCCAAAAGATATTCCATATCCTTGTAATATTTATAAAGAAAATCTTAATAAAATTCCTATTATTAGACAAATATTGTTATATCCACCATTAGTTTTAGAGCCACCAATGAATAAAAGAACAGGAAAATTTGAAAAAGTTGATAAAAATCCATTAGAAATAATAAACATAAATACATCTGAATGGTTATGTTATCCTGCGAAAGTTGGTCCATTACTTATATTAATTTATTTCCATGAAAAATTTTTTGAATTGGGCTTTTCATTATGTAATTTATTTGAATTAGCAAGCGATAGCGATTTAAAAAGAAAGCCTGATGCAATTTATACTTTTGGAGTCCCAGACAATACATTATCTCGTCTATGTACAACTTCACCAACAATTTTCTATGATGATACAAAAAATGACATACTTGTAGCAGCAATTCCAAATCGTGATGAGTTTGGGTACTTTGGTTATTTAAAAAAGATGGTATTAACCCTACATAATATTAAAATGATGAAATTAGGGCGTTTTCCTTTCCATGGCGCATTAGTTAAAATTCTATTGAAAGAAAATAAAGAAGCCACAATTTTACTGATAGGAGATACAGGTGCTGGAAAATCTGAAACATTAGAAGCATTTCGTAAACTTGGAGAAGAGTATATTAGTGATATGATTATTATTGCTGATGATATGGGGTCATTAAGTATAGATTCTAATGGTAATATAATTGGTTATGGTACTGAAATAGGAGCTTTTCTTAGATTAGATGATTTACAACCAGGTTATGCTTTTGGCCAAATTGATAGGGCTATAATAATGAGTCCAAATAAAATAAATTCAAGAATTGTGTTGCCAGTTACAACATTTGAAAATATTATAAAAGGACATAAAATAGATTTTATATTATATGCTAACAATTATGAAGTAATAGATGAAGAACATCCAATTATAGAACGTTTTGAAACTTCAGAACAAGCGTTAAAAGTATTTAGGGAAGGAACAGTGATGAGTAAAGGCACTACTACTTCAAAGGGATTAGTTCATTCTTATTTTGCAAATATTTTTGGACCGCCACAGTTTAAAGAACTTCATGAGAAACTTGCTCAAAAATATTTTGGTGCCTTTTTTAAGAAAGGTGTATTTGTAGGTCAAATTAGAACCCGATTGGGTATAGCTGGATGGGAAAGAAAAGGTCCAGAAGAAGCTGCAAAAGAATTATTAAAAATAATAAGTGACATTTAGACATTTAGACATTTAAATATAAATGTAAAAGCAATCTTTCACTTTAAATATATTACTAAAAAATTTGTCAAACAAATCGCCTTTTTGTTAAGATTATAATAACTTTACTTTCTTATTATCCAAAGATTTCTTTATTTCCCCTATGATATAAAAAGGAGGTTTAATAGATTTATTTAATTTTATCAATTCATTTACATATTTCTTCGCTGTTACAATAATTAAACCTACACCCATATTGAATGTTTTAAACATTTCTTTTTCACTTATATTTCCAGCTTTCTGAATAAATTTAAATATAGGTAAAACATCTATTTTCTCTTTGTAAATATTAGCACAAACCCCATCAGGGATTATGCGTTCCAAATTATCTTTAATTCCACCACCTGTAATATGTGCAATGCCTTTAATTTTTATTTTTTTGCTCAATTTTTTTATTAATGGTAAATATGAAATATGTGGCTTTAAAAGTTCATTCTTTAAAGTATTCTTTAATTCTTTTATATATTTATTTATCTTGTATTTTTTAATCTCAAAAAAAAGTTTATTTACCATAGAAAATCCATTTGTATGGAGTCCATTTGACGCAATACCAATAACAACATCTCCTTGTTTTATATTTTTACCATCCAATATATTCTTTTTTTCCACAATTCCAATTATACAGCCAGCAACATCAAACATACCATTATAGTATATTACGGGCATTTCTGCTGTTTCTCCACCAATTAAAGCAACATTATTTTCTTTACAGGCTTTTATTATCCCTTGAAGAATCTGTTTGAATGCTCTTTTATTCAATTTTTCCATTGCAATATAATCAAGAAAAAATAACGGTGTAGCATTATGCACTGCTATATCATTTACACAGTGATTAACAATATCTTCACCAATAACAATATAATCATTAGCCAGTTTTGCTATTTTAATTTTTGTTCCTACACCATCTATACTGGCAACAAGTACCTTATTATTGAAAATCTTGTAAAATCCACCAAATTTTCCTATGTCTGTTAATACATTTTTATTAAAAGTTGAAGCAATTGAGCTTTTTAAATCCTTTATAATTTTTCCTGCCAGAGAAATATCAACTCCTGCTTTTTTATAAGTTAAACTCATTCTTCAAGAATTTCCTTTTTTAATTTAATTTTTGGTTTTTGAGGATAACTGCCATTAAAACAAGCAAAACAGAATTTATTTTTATTTGTCCCCAATACTTTTTTCAAACCTTCAAGACTTAAATAACTTAATGAATCAACACCAAGATAATCCTTTATTTTTTCTACTGATGACATTTTATGAGCAATAAATTCTTTTTCATCAGGTGTATCAATTCCATAATAACAGGGGAATTTATATGGTGGCGATGCTATTCGGAAATGCACCTCCTTTACCTTTGCTTCGCGCAAGATTTTGATAATTTTTCTACTGGTTGTTCCTCTTACAATTGAATCATCTACTATTACCACTTTTTTATTTCTCAGAACATTTTCCACAGGCATAAGTTTTAATTTTACATCATTTTCACGAATAATCTGTTTACTTTGAATAAATGTTCTACCAATATAATGGTTTCTTACAAGTCCAATTTCAAAAGGTATTTTAGATTCTTTACTAAAGCCAAGTGCTGCATAATTACCAGAATCAGGCACAGAAATTACAACATCTGCATTTATCGGCGATTCTTTTGCGAGTTGTCTTCCACATTCTTCTCTAAATTGATTTACAGGAATACCAAATATTTTGCTATCAGGCCGAGCAAAATATATAAGTTCAAATACACAATGGGCAGATATTTTATTTGAACTATAAAATGTAGATGTTAACTTGTCCCCTTCTATAAATATAATCTCTCCAGGC
>CAZSCZ010000056.1:0-12977 GCA_964605455.1 uncultured Spirochaetia bacterium | reverse complement strand
TTAATTTTCATTATTTAAGAATATATCAATTTAAAATCAAATGTCAATACATTTTAGGGACGGTGCACAACTTTATTAACAATAAATCAACACACCTAAAGGTGTGTTTCTACTTTATTGTATGTTGCCATAAGCCATCACCTTTAAGCTATACCCACTTTATCTATTATCCTGTGCATTTAGTGCTACAAACCGATTTAATAAAGTTGTGCACCGTCCCTATCTATAAATAATTTGACATTTTGTTTTTATAGATATATATTTGTTAATAAATAATGAGGTGATTATTTATGAAAAAGTTACAAATTCAAATTCTTCAAATTTTTTTTATTGTATTTGTAATATTTATTTTTAGGTGTTCTAAAAAATCTCAAAAAATTGAATTTGGAATAATTACATTTTATTATGGTAATGTCCTGGTTGAGAAAAGTTGCCAAAGAATTTCACCGAAAATAAAAATGATTTTACGAAGTGGCGATAAGATTTATACAGGAAATAAATCTTGTGTAAATATGCAATTAGGTTCTTTTGGTATAATCAAAATTAACCAGAACTCAGAAGTAAAAATGGAACGGCTGTTAAAAGAGACAACAGATAATATTAAACTATTTTTGAAAAAAGGGCAGGTAATATGTAAGCTTGAAAAATTAAAAAAAGAGCAAGATTTTAGTGTAGAAACCCCAACAGCAGTTATAGGTGTTAGAGGCACAACTTTTATAGTTGATGCATCAGAAAAGAAAAGGAAAACCTCTGTAGCAGTATCTGAAGGCAAAGTAGAAATAGCAAACAAACAAGCCCCTGAAAAAAAAGTTATTATTACAAAAAATCAAACTGCTGAAGTAACAACTATATCTAAAATTCCTAAGATAATCAATAAAATTGAGATAAATAAGTTAAAACAACTTAAAGAAATTAAGAAATTAAAAATTATTAAGAATATCAAAAAGATAAAGTTGGAAGAGATAGAGAAATATTTTCCAAAAAGTGTAAGAGGCATAAATACTCAGAAAATTGAATCTGTAATAAAATCAAAAAAGATAAAAGAAGCAGTAAAAAATGCGAAAAAAATAGAAGAAAAAATAAACAAAGGAGAGATAAAGAAGAAAATAGAAGCGAGTTTAAAGAAAAAAGAGGAAGCAATAAAGAAAGCAAAAGAAGCAAAAAAACAAGCAGAAAAAGAGAAAGAGAAAATCAAAGAATTATTTAAGCGGAAATAGCAAAAGCGGAGGTGGCGGAACAGGCAGACGCGCCAGACTTAGGATCTGGTGGGGCAACCCGTGGGGGTTCAACTCCCCCTCTCCGCAAAGGTAAAAAAGGTAAAAAAATGAAAAAATTGATTTTTATTATCCTTGTATTAGCAATTTTTTCATTTTGCAGAACTGAATCTAAGTTAACGCCCAAACAAATAAGAGAACCATCTGTTGCAGGAATGTTTTATCCTGGAAACAAAAAAGAATTAAATGAAATGCTTCAGGAATATCTCTCTCAAGCTTCTAAATTATCACTACCTGAAAATGAACATATCGTAGGCTTAATTGTGCCACATGCTGGATATATATATTCAGGTCGTGTCGCAGCAAAAGCCTATAAACAAATAGAGGGGAAAAATTATGATACCGTTATTATTCTCGGAGTTGCTCATAGATACCAATTAAGAACACCTTCAATCTATCCACAAGGCTATTATAAAACCCCTCTTGGCCTTGTTGAAATTGATAATTCTATAGCCAATGAATTAATGAATAATTATAAAATATTAAAATTTATTTCAGAGGCTCATAAACTTGAACATTCAATTGAAGTGCAGCTCCCTTTCCTTCAGACTGTTCTTAAAAATAATTTTAAAATTGTGCCAATTTTGTTAGGACATTTTCCTTTTGAAATGGTCAACTCCCTTGCACATTCTATTTTTACAACTATAAAATCAAATCCATCCAAAAAATTTCTTATAATCGCCAGTAGTGATTTTTCCCATTATCCTGTTTATAAAGATAGCATTAGAGTTGATAAAGAAACAATCAAATTAATAAAAAATTTTAAAATAAAGGAATTAATTGAACGCGAAAAAAATGTAAGGAATTCTGGAATTCCTAATCTTGTTACATATCAATGTGGTCTTGGTGCAATAACCACACTTATGCTTGTTGCTGAAAAAATTGGTGCAAAGACCGTAACTTTGATTGATTATAAAAATTCAGGAGATACATCCTGGCTAAAAGAACGAGTAGTGGGGTATGTTGCTATGAGTTTTTCAGGAAAAAATATTAATCAAGAAGAACCAGAGGTAGGGTTTAATCTTACTGAAGAAGAGAAAAAATTTCTTCTTCAAATTGCAAGAAAAACTTTAACTGAGTATGTAAGGAACCGAAAAACTCCAGCATTTGAAATCACTAATACGAAGTTTAAGCAAAAAGCAGGAGCTTTTGTCACATTAACTAAGAATCATAATTTGCGTGGGTGTATAGGCTATATTCTGCCAGTAAAACCTCTTTATCAAGCTGTAATTGAGAACACAATTAATGCTTGTAGTCGTGACTTTAGATTTTTACCTGTTACACCAGATGAGCTTGATGATATTGAAATAGAAATTTCGGTTCTTTCACCACCTGTGCCAGTAGATAGCTATAATGATATTATCTTAGGTAAGCATGGTATAATCTTGAAAAAAGGGCTTAATCAAGCTGTATTCCTTCCGCAGGTTGCACCTGAACAAGGCTGGGATTTGTCTACAACTCTAACGCATCTTAGTCTTAAGGCTGGTCTTGACCCAGATGCTTGGAAATCTGGTTGTAAATTTAAGGTCTTCACTGCAATTGTATTTAGTGAATCTGAATTTAAATGAAAGAGAAAGTTTTAATTCATATTTGCTGTGCACCCTGCCTCTGTTATCCACATAAAGTATTAGAAGATGAGGGTTATAAAGTAGTTGGCTTGTGGTTTAATCCTAATATTCACCCATTCGCTGAATATCAAAAACGTGTAAATACACTTTACGCATATCAGGTAAAAACAGGAATAAATATCATTTATAATGACGAATATCTTTTAGAAAAGTGGCTATCATATACAAGGCAAGCTTGGGAAAATAATGATAAAGATTTGAGATGTAAATTATGTTATAAAATAAGACTTGAACATACAGCTTTAATTGCGAAAAAAAATCAAATAAAAATCTTTACCACTACTCTACTTTATAGCAAATTTCAGCTACATAATGATATAAAAAGAATTGGAGAAGAAATTGCACAGAAACAAGGAATTCAATTTCTGTATAAAGATTTCAGAATAGGATGGAAAGAAGGAATTAAAATCTCGCACAATCTTAAGCTTTATCGTCAGCACTATTGTGGTTGTATATTTTCAGAAGTATATCGCTAATTACTTAGTATAGAACTATATATCAAATTTCTAACATTACCATCTTAATGGATAGGATTCAATTACAGGTAAAGCAACAAAATGAGTTGTCTCATTAGTAATAGACTCTATGTAGAAAAAGTCCCGATGCTGGTGCAGTAGGACCATTACCTTCTCTTTTATTTAAACGAAAAATCTCTTTTATTATTCGTGGATTCTGTCTTAAGCGATTTATTCTTAAAATTGTTCCAATTATATTTCTTATCATTCCTTTTAAAAAACCATTTCCAACTATTACAAAGGTTATAATATTATTTTTTTTATAAAAGAAAAATTTGTAAATTTTACGAACTGTATTTTTTACATTAGATTTTGACAGGTTTGCAAATGGAGAAAAATTATGCTCACCTTTAAAAAATTTTATTGATTTCTTAAGTAATGTAAAATCAATCTCATAAGGATAAAAATAAGTAAAATCTTTAAAAAATGGAGAAATTATTTTATAATTATATACATAATATCTATACTCTCTTCTTTTTGCATTATACCGTGAATGAAAATCGTCTGACACAGCAGTAATAGAATTTATTCTTATATCAAGAGGGAGGGATGAATTTAATTGTTTTATTAATATTTCAGTTTTAATTTTCAAATTTTCCTGTATTTTAAAATTAGCGATTTGATGGACCGCGTGAGCACCTGCATCTGTGCGTGAGGCACCTATAAGTGAAATCTTATTAATTTTTAAAATATTTTTTAATACATCTTCTATTGTTTGTTGGATTGTTATTTTATTTTTCTGTCTTTGCCAGCCAAAATAATTCTTGCCATTGTATGAAATATCAAGTTTAAAATTAAGCATTCTTATAAAATAGTTTCCTGGTGAGATGTCAGAAACTGTTAAGAGCTCATCTCTTTCTGGGTCTCTTCTATTTTGGCAGAAAGTTCTTCATACAAATCTCTTGCCATATCCAAAATCAAACTTGGCTTTTCTTTACTTGCTTTACCAAGTCCGAACATTTTACTTACAATTCTTTTAGCATTTTCAAATTCTTCTATTTTCTTAGTAGTATCTTTAATAAGATAAGAATTTCTCAGTGTAAGGACACCCACAAGATAAAGGATTCCATTATATCCATAATTAAAATCCGTATCAGGGCCTAAATGTTTTATGCCATCAAAGGACTCTTCACCTCTTTCTTGTTTTCTGAGCACCTCTTTATAAAATTCCAGAGCTTTTCTATAAAAAAGATTCTGAAAGTTACCATAATCTTCAGTTGGATTTTCAACCTCAAGGTCATTAAAAAGCCAAGCACACCTTAAAGCACAAATAGCTTTTTTTATAGTAGGTGATGCCCATTTATCAAAATAATCATAACAATCAATTGCAAGAATATAACTTGCAGCACCATGTATTAAAGTCCGTGGCTGTGTAAAATCAACCTGGCCAAATATGCGATGTATAACTGATAATCGCTTTTCTGTTCCTTCTCTTGCTCTTACAACATATTGCGGTTTAATTTTAGCAAAATCCTCATGAAATACTCCATAATAACATTTAGGACATACTGTTACAGAATAAAGTAAAGGATTTACTTTGCCATAAACTTTACTTGGCTCATAAATCCTTCGCAATTCGTTTGTTATTCCTTTCGTTATTAACCTTCCACGACCCGTAAATATCTCTTCCCGT
The DNA here is from genome assembly GCA_964605455.1 of uncultured Spirochaetia bacterium. Lineage (GTDB taxonomy): Bacteria > Spirochaetota > JAHITG01 > JAHITG01 > JAFGFC01 > CAZSCZ01. The sequence goes on along the minus strand of CAZSCZ010000056.1, from coordinate 7,927 downwards.
TTGAATTCTGCACCACATAATGGACAGATTACAGAGTTTTTTAAATAAAATGTTACCCGTGGTTTTTTTACATCATTATTCTCCATTTATTTTTCTCCTGCTGATATTTAACACCAGTTAAATTTTAAATTAATAAATTAAATTTACATTTAGAAAGAAATATTATATAACATCGTAAATTTTCGTGCAAATTTATCTAATTTCAATAGGCTGGGCTTTCTAACCCACCCATAATTTATATATCTTAAAATTATAAGTGAGATAAAAATATCACACCATATTGGACATATCATTTTTTCAAATATTATTCTCGCACTTCAAATATACCAAAAGAAAAATTTAATGAGAATGTTTAAGAAAGCATTTTAAAGAGTCATAAAAAATAGATGTAATTTTTTCAGCAAAATTGCACTTGCACCACTTATTCTTCATTAAGATGCTTCTTCTTACTTCAGGTAAGGAATTATGGATTAATCCAAGCAATGGGAATTTAATTAAAACCTTATTATATATTCCGTTGAAATATTTATCTCGTTTAATACAATAAAAAGACAAATATCCTATCAAGACCAAAAGAATAAATTTTAGAAAAATAATAGGACTTCCCATTGAATAACCAATTATATTTTTAGTAATATAAAAATTAATAAAAAATAAGATACTAAAAGAAAGGAAAAATATTATTGATTTTAAATTTATAAAAAAAGTAATAGATAACATTAGTAAACACAATATTATAAGGACCTCTAAATTATTTGTTGTAAATATAAAAAAATATAAAGAAACAAAAATTAGGAATAAAGCAACTCTCTGAAAATCTTTCATTGATTATGCTTCCTCTGATGATTCTTCTTGTTCAAAAGACTCAACAAATTCAAGATAAACCATTTCTGCATTATCTGATTCTCTGAAACCAATAGGAACAATTCTTGTATATCCACCTGGTCTCTGCTTATATTTTGGAGCAATCTTTTCAAATAATTTAGGTATCATATCCCATTTTCTTAAATATCTATATACTATTCTTTTAGAATGAAGAGTATTATTTTTTGCTTTTGTAATAATTTTTTCAATTATTGGTTTTAAAAGTTTTGCTTTTGCCTTTGTTGTTTTTATCTTTTCATATTTCAAAAGTGAGTTTAACATATTAGCGAGCATTGAATTTCTATGAGCAGTAGTTCTATTTATTTTTAATTTTTTCTTCAAATGTCTCATTCAAAATTCCTCCCTTTATCTATCCTGGTTCATTGAGGTATATTTCCTTTTTTATTTTAACATTTTTAAGTTCAGAGTCACTCATTCCTAACCATAAGCCATATTCATTAAGTTTAGCTTTTATTTCATCTAATGACTTGCGTCCGAAGTTTTTCATTTCTAACATTTCTTCCTCTGATTTTTTAATAAGCTGGCCAATTGTTTTAATTTTTGCGTTACGAAGGCAATTTGTGCTTCTTACAGTAAGCTCAATCTGTTCAATAGGAGTTGAAAGGACTTTTTCAAGAATTTTCTTTTGTATTTTTTCTTCCTCTTTATCTACTTCTTCAAGTTTTACTTCTTCGGGCGCAAGAAAATTCAAAAATAAGGAAAGATGCTCTTTTAAAATAACAGCGGACTGTGCCACTGCTTCATCAGGCTTTAATGTCCCATCTGTCCATACTTCAAGTATAAGTTTTTCATAATCTGTTCTATATCCCACTCTGGTATTTTCAATTTTATAATTTACTTTTGTAACAGGAGAAAAGATAGCATCAAGTGGTATAACACCGATCTGGCCAATTCTTGCTTTAAATTCCTCAGCTGGCACATAACCTCTGCCCCTTTCAATCTGTAAATCCATTACTATATTTGCATCCTTGTTAAGAGTAGCTATATACGAATCAGGATTCACAATTGTAACAGAGGAATCAACATTTAAGTCTCCAGCTTTAAATTCACCTGGTCCTTTTTTCTCAATATGAATTACTTTTTTTTCAACTGATTCATTAAGTTTTATTCTAACACGTTTAAGATTTACAAGAAGTTCAGGCGCATCTTCAAGCACACCAGGTATAGTAGAAAATTCGTGAAGAACTCCTTTTATTTTTACAGCCACAATAGCTGTGCCTGGAATAGAAGATAAAAGTGTTCGGCGTAATGCATTCCCAATTGTAATAGCATATCCTCTTTCAAATGGCTGAGCTACAAATCTACCATAATTGGGTAAGTTTTCCTCCTGTTCAAAGGTCACACCTTGCGGCTTTTTAAAATCCTTTAATAAATATTTTAATTCCGCCATTTATAATTTACCTCCGGATTTCTTAGACTTTTGAATAAAGCTCAATTATAAGTTGTTCCTGAACAGGTATATCAACATCACTTCTTTCAGGTAGTCGTAGAACTTTTCCTGTAAAATTATCAGGTTCAATAGATAGCCAGGCGGGCACTGAAATACTTTCAAGCTTTCCCATACTTTTAAGAATAGGATAAAGCTTCCTGCTCTTTTCTTTAACAGAAATTACATCTCCTTCTTTTACAAGATATGAGGGAATATTGACTTTTCTATTATTTACAAGTATATGTCCGTGTCTTACAAGCTGACGTGCCTGTTGTCGTGAAGATGCAAAACAGAGTCTATAAACCACATTATCAAGCCTACGTTCAAGTAAAGATATTAGTATTTCACCTGTGCTCCCTTTTTTGCGAGATGCCAAATTAAATAGATTTTTAAATTGTCTTTCCATCATTCCATAAATTCTTTTTAATTTCTGCTTTTCCCGTATTTGTAAAAGATAGTTTGTTATTCTCACTCCTCTTTTAGGTCTCTGACCAGGTGGATATTTTCTTCGCTCAAATGCACATTTGGGAGTTAAACATCTATCACCTTTTAACATTAATTTAGTTCCTGCTCTCCTACATAATCTACATTTAGCACTTGTTAATCTTGCCATATATAAAATTTACCTCCTAATCTCCAAGTTATTATATTGGTCGGAAACTATAATCTAAATCTATCACTCTCACATTTGAATTTACCTACTTTCAAAACGCACAAAATTTTACATCTTCTCACTCTCATTCTCACACCTACATTCTGCAAGTTTAAGGCTTCAATTGCGCCCAACACTCACAGGATGCGAGTGTGTATTCTGAAAACCGCAAAATTTTTCGCCTTTTATCTACCAAATTACTAAACACTCTCTCAAAATTTAAACCCTTCTTCTCTTTCTTGGCCTACAGCCATTATGTGGAATTGGTGTTACATCCTTTATGGATCTTATTTTAATTCCTGAAAGATTTAATGCTTTTATAGCAGCTTCCCGACCAGAACCTGGACCTTTTACTTTAACATCAACGACTCTTAATCCTGCAGTATCAACTGCTCGTTTCGCTGCATCGGTAGCAATTATCTGAGCTGCATAAGGCGTGCTTTTCTTTGCTCCCCTAAATCCCATCTTCCCAGCTGAAGACCAAGATATTACATTCCCTTTGGAATCCGTAATTGTTACAATCGTGTTGTTAAAAGTTGCTTGAATATACGCAATACCTTCAGCAATATGTTTTTTCTCCTTCTTTCTTCTACCCACTCTTTTCTTTGCTTTAGCCAATTTAATTCTCCTTTCTATGCTGTAGCTGTTGATTCTTTAATTTTTTTCTTTTTCCCACCAACAGGTGGTCTTGGCCCTTTATATGTCCGTGCATTTGTATGTGTCCTCTGCCCTCTTACAGGTAAATGCTTTATATGCCTTATGCCTCTGTAACATCCAATATCCTTTAGACGTTTAATATTCATTGCAATTTCTGTTCGTAATTCTCCTTCAATTTTATATTTCTTCTCAATTTCATTTCTTAACTTTGTCACCTCTTCATCAGTAAGCTCATAAACCCTTTTGTCAGGATTTACCCTTGTTATCTGAAGTATTCGTTTAGATAAACTCCTACCAATACCAAATATATATGTAAGTGCAATCTCTATCTTTTTATTTTTTGGTAAATCAACACCAGCTATACGAGCCATTAAATTTTCCTCCTTTATTTAACCCTGACGTTGCTTATGCTTCGGATTCTCACATATTACACGCACAACACCTTTTCTTTTTATTATCTTACATTTGTTACAAATTTTTTTTATAGATGTTCTGACTTTCATTGTCCTACACCTCACTTATGTCTGTAAATTATCCTACCTTTAGATAGGTCATAAGGTGAAAGCTCAATTGTTACTCTGTCACCCGGTAAAATCTTTATGTAATGCATTCTCATTTTACCTGATATATAAGCTAAAACAATATGACCATTTTCAAGCTGAACTCTAAACATTGTATTAGGTAATGTTTCAATAACTTTTCCTTCAACTTCAATAGGCTCTTCTTTTGCCATAAATACTCACCATACTCTAAAAAGTAAAATAATATAATATAATAAAATCAATTTGTCAATATCTTCTCTCAAATTGTTAAAATTTGTGGACCATTCTCTGTAATTGCTACAGTATGTTCAAAATGTGCTGAAAGCGAACCATCTGCAGTAATAGCTGTCCAGCCATTATCTTTTATCACTACATCAGCGCCACCTGCATTTACCATTGGCTCAATAGCTAATACCATTCCTTTTTTCAATCTTCTACCAGTATGTGGCTTTCCATAATTTGGAACAGCTGGCTCCTCATGTAATTCTAATCCAACACCGTGTCCTACAAAATCCTTTACAACATTGTAACCAAATTCTTCAACATAACTTTGAATCGCATACCCAATATCACCAATTCTATTTCCTATTACTGCCTGTTTTATTCCTTGATATAATGCATTATATGTAACTTTTATAATTTTTTCTGCATCAGGCGAAATTTTACCAATACCAAATGTATACGCAGAATCAGCAATATATCCTTTATACCTTACACCCATATCTATGCTTACAATATCTCCATCCTTAAAAACTCGCTTTTTATCAGGAATACCATGAATGACTTCTTCATTTATAGAAATACATATACTTGCTGGATAACCCTCAAATCCAAGAAACGCTGGATAAGCATTCATCTTTGTTAATCGTTTATAAACAATTTCATCTATCATTTTTGTCGTTACTCCCGGCTTTAGATACTGTTTAATATACTCAAACAGTTCTCGTAAAATTTTACCACTTGCTTTTATTTTTTCAATTTCCTGTTCAGAATATATCCGAATTATTGCTCTTTACCTCTACTAAAACAAATTGGAATTAATAATTAATTCTGCAAAAATTTATTAAGAATTTCACTAATTTCTTTATTAACTTCTTCTACCGATTTTTCGCCATCTATCTCAAACAGAATATCTTTTTTTCTATAATAATCTACCAGTGGCTCTGTTTGCTCCCTGTAAACTTTCAATCTATTTTTAATTGTCTCTTCTTTATCATCATCTCTTTGATAAAGTTCACCACCACATTTATCACATTCTCCGTCTTTTTGCGGTGGATTATATTTTAGATGGTATATTGCACCACAATTTTTACAAATTCTTCTTAAAGATAATCTTTCAATTATTACAACATCTGATACATTTACAAAGAGCACTGCATCAATTTTTTCTTCTCCCAATGCTTTTTCAAGCCCTTCAGCTTGGGCAATTGTTCGTGGGAATCCATCAAGTATATACCCATTTTTACAATCTTCTTCCTTTACCCTATTCTTTACAAGTTCAATCATAATGGTATCTGGAACAAGTGTGCCTTTATTTATAAATTCTTTTGCTTTTTTTCCAAGTTCAGTATTATTTTTCACATTTTCGCGTAAAATGTCACCTGTTGATATTTGTGGAATAGCTAATTTTTGCGCTATAAATTTTGCCTGCGTTCCTTTTCCAGCACCTGGTGGTCCAAGTAAAATTATCCTCATTTTTCCACCTTAAAAACATAAATTTATAATTACATACTTAAATATTTTGACAAAATATAAACACTTCCTACTATCAGTATGGACAATCAAACAAAACTGCCCAATCTGTAGAATATAGAAATCTATATGCTCAGATTTATACAAAATTTATAATTTAATATTACAACCATCTCCCACGCAGTTTTCCCTTTTTTAAGAACCCATCATAATGTCGCATAATAAGATGACTTTCTATCTGCTTCATTGTATCAAGGTCCACACCAACAACAATTAAAAGAGATGTGCCGCCCATAAGTTGCGCGAAGCTGGTAGGTATACCAAGCCAAATATTTACAAGAGAAGGAAATATTGCCACAAATGCAAGTGATATTGAACCAGGAATAAGAATTCTGTTTAAAACTTTTTCTATATACTCAGCAGTATTTTGTCCTGGTCGTATTCCGGGTATAAATCCGCCAAATTTTCGCAAATTTTCAGATAAATCTTTAGGATTGAATATTATTGCAGTATAAAAATATGTAAAAAATATTATAAGAATTCCGTAAAGGAGCATATACCATATAGTATGAGGTGCAAGTAACAGTGCTATATATTGAAACACTGGTAATTTATTACCAAGGAAAGAAGCAATTTGTGCTGGGAACAAAATTATAGCCGAAGCAAAGATAATAGGCATAACACCAGCAGGATTTATTTTAAGTGGGATATGAGTAGTCTGAGCACCATAAACTTTTCTTCCAATAACTCTTTGAGCATATTGAACTGGAATACGTCTCTGTCCTTGCTCTATATAAACTATAAATGCAATTATTCCAACAAATAAAGCAGCTACAACTAACAGAAACACAGGATTAAATTCTCCCAATTTTACTTTTACAATAAGTTCAGCAACTGCAGCAGGTATTCGTGCCACAATACCAGCAAAGATTAAAAGTGATATTCCATTACCAATCCCCTGTTCAGTAATTCTCTCGCCCATCCACATAAGAAGAATTGTTCCAGTAGTTATAGTAAGGACGGTCATTAATGTAAATCCTAACCCAGGATTAGGAACAACAGGTGCACCATTAGGGGCATACATACTTTTCATCCAAGCAGTCAAACCAAGTGACTGAATTATGCAAACAAGCACCGTAAGATATCTTGCATATTGATTAATTTTTTTTCTACCAAGTTCACCTTCCTTTGACAATTTTTCAAGATATGGTATAGCCACAGTTAAAAGTTGCATAATAATGGAAGCACTTATGTAAGGCATAACACCCAATGCAAACACAGTAAATCTTTTTAAAGCACCGCCAGCAAACATATCTACAAGGTCCAGAAGCCCACTTGCATGTTGTGTAAAATAGGCATGTAAAGCTGCTACATCTATACCAGGCGTGGGAATATGTGCTCCTATTCTAAACACAACAAGCATCCAAAGTGTAAATAACACTCTTTTCCTAAGGTCAGGCACACGAAATATATTTAAAAATTTCTCAATCATTATCTCACCATCCTTATATAAAAATATTTGCTGTGTGCTATTGTGCTATGTATTGAGTTTTAGGAATCTCATTATCTTTTAATTCAACTACCTTTTTATCAAGTTTAATTTTCTCATCTAATATAAAAATTTTACCACCAGCTTTCAAAATTTTATCTGCAGCAGATTTTGAAACTTTATGTGTATATATAACAACAGGCTTTGAAATTTCACCATCACCAAGTACTTTAATCATTTTACTTTTCTTTTTCTTACTATTTCCAAGTTTGATAAATCCATATTTTAATAAATTTTTAATATCAAGGACCTCGTTTGGCTTAACATTTTTTTCAATATCTTTTACATTTATTATATAAAACTCTTTTCTAAAAGGTGATTTAAATCCTCGTTTAGGGACACGACGAATAAGAGGCATTTGACCACCTTCAAAACCTGGACGCACACCACCACCAGATCTGGCTTTCTGCCCTTTTGTTCCACGAGACGCAGTTGTCCCAAAACCCGAACTATTGCCTCTGCCAACTCTTTTCTTCTTTCGCCGCGCACCACTTGGCTGCTTTATCAAATTATTCAACTCT
>CAZSCZ010000055.1:0-13055 GCA_964605455.1 uncultured Spirochaetia bacterium | reverse complement strand
GCCTTATATAGGTATCCCAATATATACGAACTCTTCTGTTGATCTAGATTATTTTAAAATGGTAAGTGATGGAGCAAATGGAGTTATTATTGTTTGGCACGAGGGCGGAATTGGAGGTAGGGATATATATGGAATAAGAATAGATATAGATGGAAAAGTTGTTAATGGCTGGGGTGATAAAAGCACAGGATTGGCAATTTGCACTGCTCCTGAGCCCCAACAGAACCCTCGGATAGTTGGATGTTCTGGTGGCGTAATTATTGTATGGGAAGATAATAGAAATGGCAGTTGGGATATATATGCTAAAAAAATAGATTTAAATGGCAATACAATTTGGGGTGATGAGAATGGTTTAGCTGTTTGTGATAATTCTGCCGACCAAGTAAATCCACAAATAGACAATGATGGTGAAGGTGGAGTAGTTATTGTATGGGAGGATAATCGGAATGAGGATGTAGATATATATGGAAAGAGAATAACAAAAGATGGTGAAGTTGCATGGGGTGGAAATAGTGGTGTTCCAATTACTACTGCACCTGGAAACCAAAAGAATCCGCAGGTCATAAATGATGGTTCTGGTGGTTGCATAGTTACTTGGGAAGATTCACGAAATGTAGGCACAAGTGGGAAGGACATATATGCACAGAGAATGCGATATGACCCATCTTTATCGGAAGGAGGAGAAAGTGTAAAAGGGACACTGCGTAATTATCCTAATCCATTTTCACCATATAAAGAAAGCACTACAATAGCATATCGATTAAAAGAAAATGGAGCAGTAGAGATTAAAATTTATGATGTTGCAGGGTATTTAGTAAAGACATATAATTATGCAGCAGGCACAGAAGGCGGGCAGGCAGGTTTAAATACCAATACAACTTGGGATGGCAGAAATGAAGCTGGAAATATAGTAGAGAATGGTGTTTATTTTGTTTATATGAAGGTGAAATATGTTTCTGGCAGCGAAGAGGAGATTGTCCATAAAATAGCAGTAGTTAAATAGTAATTATGAATGGAGAATTAAAAAAATGATTATTAAAAAAATAGTATATGTTTTAATATTGATAATATTATTAAATACAAAAGCATATTCTGAGTCAAGAGGTGGAGCTGCAGGCTCTATTTTAAATTATGGGGTAGGAGCCCGTCCATTAGGTTTAGGCGGCACATTTATAGGTATATCAGATTCAATAGAAGCTATTTGCTTAAATGCTGCTGGCTTAAGCCGATTAAATTATACTGCTGTTTCGATTCAATACAGCACCTGGTATGATAGTGATACTTATTATGCCTGGATAGGATTTCTTTATAATTTAAATAATAAAAATAAGATAGGATTAGGCGTAGTAAGATTAAGTACCAGTGGAATAAAAGCGCAGGAGACTTATGAAGATGTTTTATCTACTTTTTCCAGTGATATAAATTTAATTCATCTTGCATATAGCAGAAAGCTATTTGATTTTCTCTATCCAGGTGTTACTTTAAAATTAGTAAATAAAAAAATTTATAAGTATAATGCATTTGGAATAGGCGCTGATATTAGTGCTTATACTTATACTACTGAAATTAAGAAATTAATAGACTGGAATCCAATCACAAAATTGATATTTCCTAATGCTTTTATTTATGAAATTGATGAGATAAGCATTGGAATCTGTGTGAGGAATGTTTTTCCTCCTACAATTAAATTAAATAAAGAGAAGGAGAAATACCCATTAACTTTTGCAGGTGGCATCTCTTTTAAAATGTTTAAGAAAAAGTTTTTAATAGGGTTTGATATACTGAAAAGTAAAGATAGTAACTGGGAGATACACATAGGTTCTGATATAAACTTTAAGGAAGTATTAAAACTGCGGTGGGGTATAAATAATAGAGATATATGGCAACCAAGTTTTGGAATAGGCATAGGGTTGGATAATTTCCTGATTGACTATGCATGTATATTTCATTATATAAAGAGTTTGCATACAATTTCACTTTCTTATAAATTTAGTAGTGGTAAAAAGGAAATCATAGAGGAAAAAGAAGAGAAGAAGAAAGAAGAAAAAAAAGAAGAAAAGAAAAAAACTAAAGGAAGAAAATTAACCTCTAAAGAAAAAGAGGAATTTGAGTATTATTATTACAGTGGATTAGATCACTATATCAAAGGTGGATACGAGTGGGCAATAGATGAATGGAAGAAAGCATTAAAGATAAAACCTGGTGATAAAAAAACATTGGAATACATAAGAAAAGCAAGGAGAAAATTAAAGGAAAAACGAAGAAGACGACGAAGAAGATAAGGAATTTTTTAATACTCTATATATATTTCCACACGCCTGTTTATTATTCTGCCTTTAGGTATTTTGTTACTTAATAATAGGCTTTTATCGCCATATTCTCTATATCACATTCTCTCTTTAGCTATACCTTGTTTTAACAATGCCTTATATATCATCTTTACCCATTTTCTTGATAATTCTAAATTATATTTATCACTCTCCATTGTATCTGTATCTCCTTCAATGCATAGTGTTGCATTCGGAACTCAAAAAATTGACATTTTATTGAAAAGTTTATATAATATAAAAACAGATGTTGATTTATGCGAGTTTAGAAATTCAAAGTCTGTTCCTGACAAGTTCAGGAGTTATTTTAATTTTTCTTATTAGTTTATTTTGATAAAGCAGATGAGGAAATAGGCAATATATTATAGAAAGAATAAAATTTAATAAAGGAGAATATTATTATGAGAGGAAAGAAAGTTATAGGAATACTTACAAGTGGTGGCGATGCTCCAGGGATGAATGCGGCTATAAGAGCTGTTGTTAGAACAGGTATTTATTATGGTAATAAGATTTTTGGAATTAAAAGAGGCTATCAAGGAATGATAGATAAAGATATTGAAGAATTGAATCTTTCATCTGTAGGTGGAATAATAAAATATGGTGGGACTTTTCTTCAAACTGCGCGATGTAAAGAATTTCTTACAAAAGAAGGCAGAAAAGAAGCATATAATAACCTAAAGAAGATTGGAATTAAGAGTTTAATTGTAATTGGTGGAGATGGTTCTTTTAGGGGCTTGTATGAATTTATTCGGGAATTTCCTATTCAAGGGATAGGTATACCAGGGACAATTGATAACGATTTGTATGGAACAGATTATACTATTGGATTTGATACTGCTGTAAATAATGCTTTAGATGCGATAGATAAGATAAGAGATACTGCTACATCTCATTCAAGATTATTTATTATAGAAGTAATGGGCAGACATGCAGGGTATATTGCGCTTTATACCGGTATAGGAAGCGGTGCTGAAGATATACTTATACCTGAAACTATTTCTAATTTACGAGCGCTTTGTAAAAAACTTGAGGCAGGTGCGAAGAGAGGGAAGAAGAGCAGTATTATTATTGTAGCAGAAGGGGACGAAGCAGGAAATGCATTTGCTATAAAACAAAAAATTGAAAAACTTGTGGACTGGGAAATACGTGTAAGTGTTTTAGGGCATCAACAGCGAGGTGGTGCACCAACTGCATTTGATAGATTGCTTGCAAGCAGATTAGGGTATGAAGCTGTCCTTGCAATTATGAGAAACGAAAATGGTAAAATGATTGGAATTGTAGATAATAAAGTTAAACTTACTCCTTTAAAAGATACATGGACTAAGAAAAAAAAGATTGATAAAGCTTACTTAAAAATGGCAGAAATTCTGGCGATATAAGATATTAAAAAAGATATATGTGTAAAGTTGAGTATGAGCAAATGATTAAGATTTTTAATCAGGCTCTTGACATTTATGTAAAAAAGTATTATATTTAGTTATTAATTGCTGATGTAGCTCAGTGGAAGAGCAGGCGCCTTGTAAGCGTCTGGGCGGGGGTTCGAATCCCTCCATCAGCTATTTTTTTCTATAAAAAATGGGCGGGTGGCAGAGTGGTCAAATGCAACGGGCTGTAAACCCGTCGGCCGATAGGCCTGCGGTGGTTCGAATCCATCCCCGCCCATTTACTAACTTAGTTTGCTCGGAAATTATAATTTAAACTATAACTAAAATTATAAATCACATACTTTGAATTTACTTGCCTTCAAAAGTCACCCCCCACTCACATCCTGTGAGTGGGGGGGTGCCTTTTTATACTCAAATTACCGAACACTAATTTTTTTAATCTATCTATCTATCATATCCTGTCCTGAGTCGCATTCTTGGAGTCACCTTTTCCCAAAATTCCGTTACCATTGGAGCAGGGTTGATATTGACACGCTATTATCCTACCAGGAATATTCATCTTTTCTCTTACTTCCATTAATTTTTTAACTTCTTTTTCTGGAAGAATATTAACATTACCAAGCTGAATTGCAAGAAAAATTATGTGTGCAGAATGTTCAAGAGTCTCCATCTTAAAATATGCATTGAGCAAATCTGTTCCCAAAGTTAATGCACCATGATTTGCAAGAAGAATTGCATCTGTTTTTATTATGTATGGTTTTATAGACTCAGGAACTTCCTTTGTTGATGGAGTAGCATAAGGTGCAATTGGCACTGCTCCAAGTGATATTATTGCTTCTGGAAGAATACATTTATCTAAAGGTATGCCTGCTACTGCAAAACTTGTGCAATATGGTGGATGTGCATGAATTACAGCTTTTATATCTTCTCTTGCCCTGTAAACTTCTGTATGCATCTTTATCTCACTTGAGGGTTTATATCGTGAATTCTTTGATATAACATTCCCATCCATATCAATTTTTATTATCATTTCAGGGCACATAAATCCCTTACTTACACCTGTAGGAGTAGTTAATATTTCATTTTTACCTATTCTTACAGTAATATTGCCATCATTTGCAGCTACATAACCACGTGTCCATATCCTTTTGCCAATATCAATAATTAATTGCTTTAATTTAAATTCATTTTTACTCATTTTTTTTCTCCTTAATTAATCAAAAATTTTGCAAGGATTAAATGCCAGATTAGGACCGCCAGCCTTTTTCAATTTTTTTATTACATTAAGTTCAGCGTCACATAATCCAAGTTTCAAAAAAATTTTTTTAACAATCCCTATTCTATGTTTACCTGAAATTATGTTATTTAATTTTATTGTTTCAATAAAAAATAGCCAATTTGTAATAAAATTACAACAACTTTTTTTACAAAGCCGGTTGTTGATTTTATTATAACAATTTTCTTCTCATTTTAGCCTCATATCCTATAATACTATAAGGTTTTTGGCTATTATCGTAAATTTAAGACTTGACTACGAAAACCGAAAATAATAGATGTTTTTCTTTAATCATTAAATTTTTTTAAAACAGAGCCAAATATTTATTGACAATAAAATTTAATTTTATATAATAATAACAATTCAGACTTTCTAAAAAAATGTAGAAACAGGACTTTAGTTCTGTTGAAATATAATTTGTAGTGAACAGACATACCTGTTCACTACTTAAAAACCGCAAGTAAGTGATAATTTTTTTAGTTTTTTAGAGAGCCTGAAATATTACATATAATAGTTATTCAGTTATGGAAAAGAAGAGTATATTAGTTGTAGATAATACAACCTCATTAGTAAGTCCGTGGAAAAATGACCTCAGGAAATATTTTAACTTAATAGAAGCTGTAGGCGGATTTGAAGCTTTAGCTAAATTAAGACAAAGTGAGTTTTCACTTGTAATTATTAATCTTTCTATTCATACTTTTGATGGGATTGATGCAGTTAGAAAAATTAGAGAAAAGCATCCAAAGATACCAATAATAGTGCTTGCAAATAAATCTGACCTGCGATTTATAAAAAATGCTGCAATGTATGGAATTCATGGATATTTTCTTTTTCCTATAAAAGTTAACGAGCTTTTAAACTTGGTCCAAAAATTAACAGGTGTAGACCTCATAGAATTTGTAGATGCCTTAACAAACGAGAAAAAAGAAGAAAAGAAAGAAAAGAAAACAAATAATGAAGAATTGCAAGATGTGCCTGCTATGTATTATGAAGGGCAAAGTTATCTTGCACGTGGTGAAATTCAAGAGGCTATAAATATATTTAACCAGATTTTACAGGTAAAAAGACTTAAAGATACTTGGCGGAGATATATTGAAGATTCTTATTTTCAATTAGGAAGATGTTATATGAAACTATTTGATTATAAAAAAGCTATAGAATTTCTGTCACAATTTATCCAAAAAGCCCCTACAAGCCAGTATAATAAAAAAGCATATTTTCTTACCGCTGAATGTTACGAAAAATTGAATGATACTTCCAGAGCAATTAGTATTTACAAAAAACTTGTTAATATGCCACCTTATGATTCTGTTTCTACTCAGGCACGAAAAAAATTAAAAAAGTTCCAAGTATTATAAAATTTTTTTGAACTTTTTTTCTTCTCCATCGTTTAATATAAAAGGAAAGTGAATGGAAAATAACATTTCACAATCTGAAAAAGATGAAATTTTAATTGAAAAGTATAAAAATGGTGATAAAAGCTCTTTGGAAAAGATATATATAAAACATAAAAAAAGTTTACTTAAATTAATATGGTATTATGTGCATAATATAGAAGACGCAGAAGATATTCTGCAAACGGTCTTTGAAAAATTAATTAAAAATATATATAAATATAAAAAACAAGAAGGAACGAGTTTTAAAACATATCTTTACAAAATAACAATAAATAGCTGTAAGGATTTTTTAAGGCGAAAGAGCATTCGGAATTTACTTAAATTAGATTCAATTAAAGAAGTTGGTGAGATTGATAAGAATATAAATAAAATTGAGAGAAATGAAATCATAAGACAGATACACAAAAGTGTGCGAAATTTACCAGTAAAATACAGAGATGTAATTATATTAATTTACTATGAAAATTTAAAATATGAGGAAGTAGCAGATATTTTAAATAAGCCTGTTGGCACAATTAAATCAAGGTCTAATTATGCATTAAATTTATTAAGAAAAAAATTGGAGGAGTTTAAATATGAATTATAATTTAATTAAGTTATTAAAACAAGCATCTGCAATAAATATTACACCATCTAATGAAACTGACACTAAAATAAGAGAGATAATCTATAATTCTGAAATTTCACCGTATTCACGTTGGAATACATTTTTAAAACCTGCTTTTGCTATTGTTGTAGTTTTCCTTATTTTAATTATAGTTAGAAATATCTTTTACCCTGCCTATATTTACAATAATGTAATGTCCACAATAATGGAAATACAAAGAGAAAAAGATGTTAATAAAGCATTAAGTTTATATTCAGATGAATTTTTCTATATTTTGTCAAAAGAAAAATTTAAAAATAATATCAAGACCCTTTTTACATATTATAATAAAATAAAATATATTCCTGAAAAATATAAAGTTATATTAAAAAAGAATACTTTATTAATAGAAAATATAGTCTATTACGAAGCATATCCTAAAAGCAAAAAGTTTGCTCAAATTGTCTATAAGGGAAGAGAACGCATCTATTTTAAAAAAGAAGATGATAAATGGAGAATTGTTGCTTGGATATATGATATCTAAATTTTAAAAAAAGGAGGTGATTTAAAATGAAAAATCTAAAAATATTTATGCTATTTCTTATTATTGTATCACTATTTTATTTAACAAGTTGTGGAAAAAAGGAAGCAGCTAAAATTTCTACAAAAAAGATACTTGAAGCAAAAGTTACTCTTGTTATAGGTAAAGCCTATCTTCTAAGAGAAAATGAACCTGAAAGAATTGCTTTAAAAATTGGTATGCGATTAAAGCCTGCTGATGTAATAATAACAGGGAAAGAGACTACTGTTAATGTTGTTATAGCGAATTATGGGATTTTTAAAATTAAAGAGAATTCCCGTATCTCTTTCAAAAATTTACTCATTGTTGATAAAGAAAATAACATAGCAAGATTAAAGCTCGCTGCAGGAAAAGTTGTGCTGGGTTTGAAAAAATTAGCTAAAGATTCAGTATTTGAAGTTGAAACACCAACTGCTGTTGCTGGGGTAAGAGGAACATCATTTCTTGTATCAGTAAAAAGAGGAGATACTTCAGCTTTTCCATATTTTGTTAAGGTCTCAAAAGAAAAAGAGATTATAACAAAGGTGGGTGTCCTTACAGGAAAAGTGGAAATTATTAATCCCAAAAATTCTGAACAACGATATATGATTAATCCATTAAAACAAGCAACACTTATAAATGACGATTTTGAGAATATAAAAATTGAAAAGATTACAAAACTTACTTTAGATGAGATAAAAGAAATAAAAGAACTCAGTGAAATGAAACAGCTTAAACTTAAGGAAATTTCCGAAGAGATTACAAGTATTGAGCCTGAGATAGAAGATGCGATGAAAACAGAAATTAAGACAAAAACTGAAATTAAAACAGAAGCTGAAGATTTAAGTAAAACTGAATCTGCATTAGAAAAAGAAAAAATTAAAGCTCAAAAAGAATCCATTAAACGAATAAAAAAGACAAAAAAAGAGACAAGCAAATATCTTGAAGATGAAGAAACCTGGTAATAAATTTTTAGAGTTCATTATGCCAGAAGAAGCAATAGTTTATATAAAATTGGTGGGAAATTATAATTTAAGGAATATTCTAAATTGCAGTGCTCATATTTTTACAAATTTTTGATTTGTGAATACAATTTTTAAGTTCAGATTTCCTCAGTAACGAAGATTGAACTGTCAAAATTTTGCTTGTAGGGGCTTGATAACTTAGACTTTCATCTAATTCTTCTGCTTGTTTAATAGGTTATCATATTTTATGCTTAAAACTAAGCATTCACTCGTCATTACTAACTCTTCCTATATACACTTGACTATAAATTTTATATAATTTATTATAATAATTCAAATTTTCTAAGAAATGTAGAAACAGGACTTTAGTCCTGTTGAAATATAAAATATAACAGAATTTAGAGGGAAGGTTCGCCTGTTCCCTACTTAAAAACTGCAAGGAAATAATAATTTTTAGAAAACTTAAAATATTACAATTTGTTTTAAAAGGAGATATATATGAAATATGCAAAGGATATAACTGAATTAATTGGAAACACCCCATTAGTAAAGATTAATAAACTTGTGCCTGAAGATGTACTTGTTCTTGCCAAACTTGAGTTTTTCAATCCCTTATCTTCTGTGAAAGATAGAGTAGCTTTTTCTATGATAAATGAAGCAGAAAAGAGTGGAAAAATTGATAAGGAGACTATTATAATTGAACCTACATCAGGTAATACAGGTATTGGTTTAGCATTTATATGTGCAGTAAAAGGATATAAGTTAATTTTAACAATGCCAGAAAGTATGAGTATTGAAAGGCGAAAGTTGTTAAAACGACTTGGGGCAGATATAGTATTTACCCCTGCACAGAAGGGGATGACTGGTGCAATAATTGAAGCAGAAAAATTAGCTAAAAAATATAAAAAATCTTTTATTCCACAACAATTTAAGAATCCTGCAAATCCTGAAATACACAGTAAAACTACTGCGGAAGAAATATGGAAGGATACTAATGGTAAGATTGATATTTTCGTAGCTGGGATAGGTACTGGTGGGACTATAACAGGTGTTGGTAAGGTATTAAAAGAACATAAAAAAGATATAAAAATAATAGGTGTAGAACCTGATGCTTCAGCAGTAATTTCAGGTGGTAAACCAGGCCCTCATATGATTCAAGGTATTGGAGCTGGATTTATTCCTGATGTATTAAAACTGGATATATTGGATGAAGTGATAAAAGTTAAGGATAAAGATGCTATGAAAACTACACTGAGACTTGCTCAACAAGAAGGTATATTTGTAGGTATCTCTGCTGGTGCTGCAATGTGGGCTGCAATCCAATTGGCAAATAGAAATGAAAATAAAGGAAAAATAATTGTTGTGATATTTCCTGACTCAGGTGAAAGATACCTTTCTATTGATTTATTATAATGTCAAAAATGTTTTATTCCAATATGTATCATTTCTACATTTCGTGTGGATTTATCCTCTGTATGCTGAAAACAGCCAATTATCTTAAAAAGGCAGAAAAATTAATCATCTATAAAATAATTTACCTTCGCAATGAGGAACTGGTAAAAAAACTTCATTATTTAACAATATTTCCATTTTATTGGCGCAGGGAAAATAAAGATAGTAAGCTTACATCATTTTTATTACTCTGGTGGGATAAAGAGATAGGGGAGAAAGAAAAGAGAAAGATTCTGTTTCCTTTTTGGTGGTATTTTAGTAGTGAGAGATATACATCTTATACTCTTTTTCCTTTATTTACTTTTGGTAGTTCTTCTGATAAAAGAGAAGGACATATTATTATTACACCATTATTTTGGAATATATATAAAGAGGAAAGTAAGTTTAGTTGTATACTTCCTTTTTGGTGGAGTATTGGGAAAGGTGATTATAAAAAAACAAAAATTCTTTTTCCTTTTTATTGGAAATTTCAAACAAAAACATCATCAAAAATAATTCTATTTCCTTTATATTATTATAGAAGTAGAGGAGTATATTATAGAAAATGGTCTATTTTATATCCTTTTTTTCAATATATAAAAGAGAATAATAGAAAAGAGTATTATTTTGGCTGGCCATTGATAATTTATCAAAAAGATATAGATTATTGTTATTTTAGTTTTTTCCCGATAATCTGGTATTCCTACAAACCTAATAGAAAATATTTTGGATTAATACCATTATTTTTTTATTCAGAAAAGTCCAATAATAAGTATTTTAGTATTTTATGGCCACTTTATACGCATAAGAAAATTAACAATTATTATACATCAAATAATGTTATATGGAAAACTATTTTTTATGATGATTATTATAATGGAGATTATGAATTTAGATTATGTTATTATCTATTTTATCGTGTGAAATTGAAAGGAGAAAGAGAACATGGTTTTATGCCTTTTTATTCAAGTTATAATGGTAAGGATGGTAGTAAAAGTTTTTCTTTATTACTTTATTTCTTTAATTATCATAAGAAAAAGCTCAAAAAAGTAGATGATTATTATGAAGAAGTAAATATATTTTGGTTTATTCGGATACTATCAAATAGAGACTATCTTAGAAAAAAATATGGAAAATCTATTCTGAAGGAATTATAATAAAGTAGTTATGGTAAAAAGAATCAATTTTTTATTAATATTATTATTTATTTTTACAGAGAGGTAATGTCATTTTTGTTAAGGAAAAAATTAACAATATTTTGGGGGAGTTGACAATAATTTTTAATTAAGTATTTTAAGTATAAATAAAATGGCAGAAAGATATAAAGATTGGCTAAAACAGAGTGAATCTGATTTAAAACATTCAAGAAATGCATTGAAGGATGGTGACTATGAATGGTTATGTTTTGCAGCACAACAGGCAGCAGAAAAAGCTGTAAAAGCTTTATTTATGAAAATTAATAAAGAAGCATGGGGCCATACTGTAAGTATTTTGTTATCTAATTTACCAGAGAATTTAAAGCCTGAACAAAAATTAATAGATAAAACAAAAATTTTGGATAAACATTATATACCGGCGAGATATCCAAACGGATTTGAGATGGGAGCACCTGTGGATTTTTATACAAAAGAAGAGGCAGAAAATTCAATTAAAATTGCAGAGGAAATTATTGAATTCTGTAAAAGTAATATCAGTTAATAAAGATTTCGTCCTGCACTGGCTACAGCATTACATTAATACCAAGATAAAGAATAATATGAATGTTAAAGCAGTATATTTATTTGGCTCTTTTGCAGATAATACTTATTTGCCATCAAGTGATATTGATTTATTGATAGTATTAAAAAAATCTACCAAGAAAGTTATTGATAGAATCCCAGATTTTATTCCTGACAAATTACCCGTAGGATGTGATGTTATTCCACTCACTGAAGAAGAATTGAATAACCAGTTAAAACAGGGCAACTCATTTTTTAAAAACATCCTTTCCAATGGGAAATTATTATTTATCAGAAATTAAGAACACTTATTTTTATAGCTATTTCTCTCTCTTCCACTATTCTTTCTCTTATCCAAGCTCTTATCCGCTTTAATCTTTTCATCCTTATCCATATCCATTCCTTATTCTTTATCTCTAAAAATTATAAATCTTCTCATCCTTATTCCAGTCCTCCTTCCACCTATCTTATTTTTGACCCTAACCAATTACCACACCTCTGCAATTTAAACCTTCTCCTTCTATTCTGGATTACAAATCCCTTCTCCATCATTACAAATCAACTCATAACAAAGAACTACTCCATATCAAAAGACATAAATCCTTGTTGCAGAGTGAATAAAATTAATGCACCATTAAAAGCATATATAGAAATTTTTTTAAAGTATTTTCTCTGGATATAGGATTACTTGGTAGACTGGTAAATATAGATATTCAATATTAGGTGATAAAATATTTATAGAATATTTAATGAATACAAAGGAGCATTTGTAGAAAATTATGTTGCGCAACAGAACATCACTTTTAAATTTAAAAAAGATAGAAAAATAATAAATATTTCATTATATGCGATTTCATTATTAAAAAATAAATTAGAAACAGAAGTTTAATTTTTTCATACATTAATCATCCGTCCCAGAACTTTTTATAAACAAAGACTCTGTTCAGGGTTGGGAGCTAAGGCGATTAATAAGAAGATGTAAGTATTACTATATATGGGAGATGGAGTGACAAATCCCACACCAGAAATAACAGGGAGTGCTGCTTAATTGAAAATTTTTCAACATTCAACTAATAAATTTTCATAAGGATATAACTCTGCCTTTATACAGAATTGTATATAGAAAATCATCATTTCTCCCAAAAATTTGCAAAAATATTGACATAAAATTTGAAAGTGATAATATAAAAGAAAATGAAGAGGAAAGCAAACAATAGATTAAAAATTTTTGTTGGAATTCGGAATCACTTTAAAGAGATAAAACCAGAAATTGCCTTTGATTTTCCTATCAGTAGTTGAAAAAGTGGCTTGCCTTGCCGATTTATTGCTTAATACTATTGTAAAAATAGAGAATGGGGTTAATAAAAACCCTACAATAGAAACATTAACAAAAATCGCCAAAGCATTAGAA
>CAZSCZ010000054.1:0-13094 GCA_964605455.1 uncultured Spirochaetia bacterium | reverse complement strand
TAATCAGGACATTTTCTTTAATATAACCATTTCAAATAAAAAGACAAAAAATTAAACAATTAAAACATTTTCATTTAGCATTTTTATTTTTGTATTTTCTATATATTATATATATTATATCACATTTAAAGAAGATGTCAAGTAGTTTTTTTACAGCAATAAAGATTGAACTGTCAAAATTACTGGTCCGAAAGCCGTAAAATTTTGTGCCTTTTGCCACTTAAATTACCGAATACTTTCTGAAATATCTTTATAGAAAAAAAGCTTGAAATTAAAAATTATTAATATAAATTTATTACCACATAAATAATTTAAAATTGTAAAGATTTAAATCTTTACAAAGGTTTGCTTTAAAAAGGAGCTAATTAATGAATAAAAGTCACAGAGGGATAGAGAGCACAGGAATTAAAGAAACAGATAATAAATTTTCTATGCTTTCTATGTCTCTGTGATAAAATTTAATAAAAAGGAGGTTAAAATGAACAAGAGGAAAATATTTCTTTTGATAACTATTGTAATTTCATTTGCTATAGTTATATCAAGCTGTAGCAAAAAACAAAAGAAAGGTGTTCCTATAACATTGGCATTCTGGGGTAGTACAGAAGAAATTGAGATAATAAAAAACACAGTTGAACCCTGGGATGAAAAAAGAGATGATTTATATGTTATATTACAACATGTGCCTATTGGTGGTGATACTTCAAGATATGTTCAAAGACTTTTAACACAGATAGCTGGTGGAGATGCACCTGATGTAATATTTATGGAGGTAAACATATTTGTAGATTTTTACTTTAAAGATGTACTTATGGACCTTACGCCATTTATAAAAAAGGATAAAGAATTTGATATTAAAGATTTTTATCCTGATGTTGTAAGAAGATTTACTCGCGAAGGGAAGATATATGTTATTCCACGAGATACTGCCCCATTTAACTGTGTTTATTACAACAAGGATTTATTTGACAAAGAAGGATTGGAATATCCAAAAAATGATTGGACTTGGAATGATTTAGTAAGAATAGGAAAGAAATTAACAAAGAAAAATGAGCAAGGAATTGTAACGCAATATGGTTTTTGGACATGGTGTATGATGAACTTTATATATAGTGCAGGTGGAGGATTTGTAGATAATATCAATAATCCTCAAAGATGTATTCTTAATTTACCAGCTTCAAAAGAAGGGCTTCAATTTTATCATGATTTAATGTGGAAATATCATATATCACCCAGACCAGGGGCAATGGATATGGGTGGTCTTGAGATGTTTGAGACAGGTAAGCTTGCAATGTATGGTTCAGGTATATGGGAAACTCCGAGGCTAAGAAAGATAACTACATTTGATTGGGATATTGTGCCGTTCCCAAGACACCCTAAAAAAGGTCTAAAAACTGGAACAGGTGGTTCAGGGTATGCTATTTTGAAAACCACAAAATATCCTGATAAAGCTTGGGAACTTGTAAAATGTCTTGCAGGTGATTATGGGCAGGCAATACTTGGTGATACAGGTTTAGCGCAACCTGCAAGAATAAGTATAGCAGCAAGCAAACATTTTGCTTATGATGGGAAAAAACCAAAAAATAAAGCAATATTGCTTGAGTCTGTTAAAAATGTAGTTTATGAACCATTTCATCCTAATTGGAATGAAATAAATAGGAAATATATTGGACCGGAACTTGATCTATATAATCTTAACAAACAGACTCTTGATGAGGCGTTAGAGAAGATTGTTTTGAATGTAAACAAAGCTTTGCAAAGTGAAAAAGTATCTAAATGAAAAAGATTGAGATGCTCAAAATAGTAGCCAAGGCATAAAGTCTTGGCTACTACCATATATTTTACGGCTGAATTTTAAATACAGGAGTATAAAAAATGATAACAAAAGAAATGGTAATGGAAAAGCTTAAAACAGTTTATGACCCAGAGATTCCTATAAATATTGTTGACCTTGGGTTGATTTATAATGTTGAAATTAATGATAATAATATTAATGTGGATATGACACTTACAACCCCGAGCTGTCCTATGGGTTCTTATGTTGTTCAAATGGCAAAAAAGGCATTGAAAAGTATAGAGGATGTAGGAAAAGTGAAGGTAAATATAGTTTGGGAGCCCCGTTGGTGCCCTGATATGATTTCTAAGGAAGGTAAAAGAATTTTAGGAATAATATAAATAAATAATATATAAAAATAAAATGTCTCTCCGTGCTGTCTCCTATTTTTTTTATTGAAAACCTTAATATCAATTCTTTGCTGAAATAATATTAAAAAAATTGACATAATACTTAAAATTTATTAAATTTTTTACTTAACATTAACGAGAATAGGGTTGTATAGCTATGATAAAGATAAGAAAAAGATGGTATTTATTTTTTGTATTACTTGTAATTGTAATATTCATTATATTTTCTTTCTTTTCCAAGCCTGATTATAATGGGAAATATATAAATTCTCTCTCGCCGGAAGATAAGATTGCAAGGTTACTTCTTGAAGATATAAAAGAATTTAATGAAGAATATAGTGGAAAAGGTGGCGGGAGTATTAATAGCGACTTAAAGATTGTTTTATATAAAATTAAGCCAGGGGATAGTTTATGGAATATTGCAAAGAAGACAGGACTAAATATTGATACACTTTTAAGTATAAATAATTTAAAGAATGTTCATATAATTCAACCGGGCACAGAGATAAGGATTCCTAATAAAGATGGAATATTTTATAAAGTAAAACCTGGCGAAACAATAGAAAGTATTGCTAAAAGATTTAAAGTTTCAGCAGAAGATATTATAAACATAAACGAGCTTTCAGATGAATCTCTTAAAGAAGGCGAAGATATTTTTATTCCTAAAGGTAGATTTGATTTAAAGCAGAGGATAAGTCTTCTTGGAAGATTTTTAATGCCAGTTTTTGGTAGAATTACTTCAGGTTTTGGATGGCGGAGACATCCAATAACTAAACGCAGGGAATTTCATACAGGTATTGATATTGCAAATGCTTACGGCACACCAGTAAGGGCGGCTGAATCTGGAAAAGTAATATTCGCTGGATGGTACAGGGGATATGGAAAGATGGTAATTATTAAACATTTTGGTGGATATTCCACAAGATATGGGCATTTATCAAAAATAAAGGTGAAATATGGTCAGAGGGTTCGTCAAGGTAGAATTATAGGTTATATTGGTAAAACAGGACTTACAACAGGACCACATCTTCATTTTGAAATAAGAAGATATGGCAAGCCACTTAATCCATTTTTCCTATTAAGGTTTTATGCAAGGAAATGATTGAACAGGGTTATGTATCAAAAATTGATGGGAATCTCGCAGAAATATTAATTGATGCAAAACCAGAATGTTCTCATTGTGAAGCATGCATATATTTTAGCTCTACTAAAAGAAAAGTTATTGCTTTAAATAATGTAAATGCAAAACCGCACGACAAGGTAGAGGTCTATATCGCATTACCTTCAAGAATAAAAATAAGTTTCTTGTTTTATATCTTGCCCGTAATATTTTTCTTTGTGTTTTATCTTATATATTCATTTTATATCTACAAAATATTTGAAACAAAACCAACCGAACTTATAAGTGCTTTGGCTGGATTTATAGGAATATTTTTTTCATTTATAACAATAAAAATTTTTCAAAAGATTATGAATCCCAAATTGTATAGCCGAAATTATATAATAAAAGTTTTATAAAAATAATTTGCCTTTCTATATTAAAGTGTTAATTTTAAAAAAATAGTTAGAAAAGGGGAATAGAGAATGAAATTCTATAATTTTAATATAGCTCGTTTAAAATATTTTTTTATTATTATTTTGTTTTCTATTTTTACTATTTTAACTCCGGTCTATTCTATTTCTTCATCAGAATCAGAGGAAGAAAAAAAATATTTTAAAATTTTCAAGAGAGTATATCAGAAATTAAGAGACGAATATATTGAAAAAAAGTCTCCTAAAGAGTTATTTATTGGTGCAATTGATGGAATGATAAAAAGTCTTAATGACCCACATACAGCATTTCTCAAGCCTCAGCAGAGGGAGGAATTACAAATAGAGACAAAAGGTGAATATGGTGGTTTAGGGATTGTTATAGGGATAAGAGATAATAAATTAACTGTTATTTCACCAATTGAAGATACTCCTGCGGAACGAGCTGGGATTCAACCGGGTGATAAAATTATAAAAATTAATGGTGAAGAAGTTAAAGACCCCAAACTTAACGAGATTGTAAAAGTTCTCAGAGGCAAACCAGGCACTAAAGTTACTATTTCAATTGAAAGAGAGAATGTGGATGAACTTATTGATTATACGCTTATACGTGAGACTATCAAATTAAAACCTGTAAAGTTTGCTGTAATAAAAACAAATATTGGATATATAAAAATAATCTCTTTTAATAAGAATGCTCCTAAGGAGCTAAAGAAAGCAATAAAAAATTTAAAGAAAAAGAATATAAAAGGTTTAATAATAGATATAAGAAACAATCCGGGTGGGCTTTTGGATGTAGCTGAAAAAATTGTAGATTTCTTTATTTCAAAGGGGTTAATAGTATATACTCGCACACGAAAAGGTATTTTTAACCCATTTTTAAATCAAGATTATTATGCTCATAGAGAAAAGACTCTTATTCCAGATGATATGCCACTTGTAGTTCTTATTAATCACGGTTCAGCCTCAGCTTCTGAAATATTTGCGGGTGCTATTCAGGATCATAAACGTGGAATCCTTGTGGGTGTTAAATCATTTGGGAAAGGGTCTGTTCAGTCTGTTATTGACCTTGATGATGGATATGGACTTAGATATACAACTGCTCTCTATTATACCCCTAATGGACGCCAGATTAATAAAAAAGGAATAGAACCAGATATTAAAGTTGAGCAAATCAAACTTTCTAAACGAGAAATAAAAGATATAAAAAAAATTGAAAATAAAGGTTATATAAAAAAATTTTTGAAAGAGCATCCTAATTATACTCCAAAGGATATTGATATATTAATTAAAAATTTAAACAATGACGATATTTATCTTGACAAAATTATTATAAAAAAGCTTATTAAAAATGAAAAATATAAAAAAAAGAAAGCTCCACTTTGTGATTTAGATACTGATTTGCAACTAAAAATGGGAATTCAAATTATTTTAATGCAAATAAAAAATAGAAGTTGAGGTATAGATTAGATATATGAAACTTTTCTTAATTACAACATTTGTGCTAATATCTATATTGAATGGATTTTCAGATATTTATACTGATTACGATTTTATTTTTACAGTAGTGAAATATAATGGAGGAGGGGATTGGTATAATGGACTTACAGGAGTAAGGAATCTTCTTGATAAGATAGAGAAAAGAACCAGTCTTAAAGTTTATCCAAAAGAAAAGATAGTAACACTTACAGACGAAGATTTATTTTTATCTCCTTTTATTTATATAAATGGGCACGGGAACATAAGATTTTCTGATGAGGAAGTTATTCGGCTAAGACGATACTTATACAACGGTGGGTTTTTATTTTGTAATGATGATTATGGGTTAGATGTTTATTTAAGGCGAGAAATGAAAAAAGTTTTTCCTGATAAAGTATTTGTTGAGGTGCCATTTGAGCATCCTATTTATCATTGTTATTATGATTTTCCTCATGGAATACCTAAAATCCACGAACATTATCCTGGGCCTCCTAAAGGATATGGAATATTTATAAATAACCGACTTGTTGTATTTTATGCATTTAATTCAGATATAGGGGATGGATGGGAGAAGGAGGAAGTACACCATGACCCACAAGAAAAACGGGAGGCTGCTATTAGAATGGGAATTAATATTATATATTTTGCTTTAATGTATTGAATCTTGTATGGATTTGTTTAATAAATATGTTATAATATTTCTTATTAGTCTTTTGCTTCTTTTACTTGCCTTAGGTATTATTTGGTTTCATAATCAAAGATTAGAATGTTTTATGGCACTATTATCTCCTACTGAAAAGATTGGTCAGCTTCTTATGATATCACCAGCCTCTACTGAATTTGATGATGAGCTTAAAAATTTTATAAAAAATTATCATATAGGAAATATAAAAATTTTTGGGAAAAATTATCAAAGCCCGAAACAACTTCATAAATTAATAGTAAGTGCTCAAAATACTGCGTTACACTATAATAAAGGAATTCCAATGTTCATTGCAACAGATCAGGAGGGTGGCTGGATTATGCATTTAAAAAAAGGATTTACAATCCCACCCTCAAATATGGCAATAGGTAAGACAAAGGAAATAAGATATGCATATATTGCGGGAAAGATAATTGCATCTGAGCTTTCAGCAGTTGGAGTAAATGTAAATTTCGCTCCTGTAGTTGATCTATATTTAAATTCACAAAATTGGGTAATAGGGCCAAGAGCATATTCTTCTGACCCTCAGCTTGTTACTGTTATGGCAAATGAATTTATAAAATCTCATATAAAATTTAATGTTTTACCTGTTATAAAACACTATCCAGGACAAGGAAGGGTTTCAGGTGATTCTCATATAGAAGTTTTAACAAATTCTGCTAAATATGAAGTTGTAATAAACAATGAAGTTTATCCTTTTCGCAAATTATGTAAATGTGATATGTGTGGCATAATGACAGCACATATAGCAGTTCCAACAATTGTAAAATATATTGAATCAAGAGAACATAAAGATTATAAGCAATATTATTATTTACCAGCAACTCTTTCTGAAATTTTAATAAAAAAATATCTTTTAGAATATAATAATGCAAAATCACTTATATTTTCAGATGAAATAAGTATGAAAGGTATTACTGCCCAATTTAATCTGGAAGAAGCGGCTTACAGAGCAATTAAATCCGGGGTAAATATCGTAGTTATAGATAAAGATTATCCCAAGATAAAAAAAATTGTAAAGTATCTTGAAAAAAAATATTATACTGATAAACAATTTAAAAAAGATGTAGAAAATTCTATTAAAAAGATTATTGAAACAAAAACATTATTATTTTCTAATTTAAATAAAATGAAAATTTTCTCAGGCGGAATATTTCATATTCCAAAATTTAAAATAAATACTAATAGATTAAATATTATAAATTCTGAAAAGCATAAATCTATAGCCTACTCTTTATCAATTGTTACAACAGACATTATACGAAACAGAAAAAATCTAATTCCTTTAACAAAATTTAAACAATTTAAAGACCTTTCTTTTACTATTGTTTCTTCAACTCCTATATTATTTAATGCAGTAAGGAAGTATAGTATAAAAGCAAAATTTATACCTCTCAAAAAATTAACACTGAAGAATATTTCTAATAGACAAAATTGTATGATTATTTTTGGATTAAAAGATAAAAAAGAAACAGATATTGTAAAAAAGATATATAAGAAAAACAAGAATATAATTGTAATAAACTTTTTACATCCCCATAATATTGAAAATTTAAATTATATTGACACAATTATATGCACCTATTCAGATAATTTTACTCAGATAAGTGCCTCTATTGATGTGTTATTTAATGGTAAAAGAACGATAAAAAAGATATTTTTTGAATATTTGAGCTTTTAATTAATTTTACAATAAATAGTTAAAACTATTATGAAAGTTAGGGATTATTATAAAAGATTAGGAAAAATCATTATATCAAAAAAAGCACTTAAAAAGAAAATAAAGGAGCTTGCTAAAAAAATTTCAAAAGATTATAAAAATAGTGAAGTTGTATTGATTTGTAATTTAAAAGGCAGTTTTAGATTTCTTGCTGACCTTGCATCTCGTCTTACTATTCCAACAATTATAGATTTTATTGCTTTTTCAAGCTATGACGGAACGAAAAGTGAGGGAAAAATCCGAATTATAAAAGATTTAAAGATAGATATTACAAATAAAAATGTATTAATTGTTGAGGATATTATTGATACTGGTATTACCTTGGATTATATTATAAAATATCTTGAAGAATTTAAGAAACCTAAGGATATAAAGGTATGTGCTTTAATAGATAAGCCTACTAAAAGAAAAGTATATGTTCCAATCCATTATAAGGGTTTTGAAATTCCTGACCTATTTGTTGTAGGATATGGTCTGGACTATAAAGAATATTTCCGGGAATTAAATGATATAGTAGAATATAACGAGTAACTTTTTAATTTTTTACTTGATATTGGGTTTCTTTTATGTATATTTAGATAGATATTTAGAATTATTTTTAATTTTGTAGAAATGAAATTTCAAGCTTTAATGCGAGTTAAAATTTTTTTATTTCTTGTTTTAGGGTTACTAATATTAGTTTATTGTGCTGCTCAAAAAAAAGCAGAAAAGAAAAAGGCACAGAAAAAGGAAATTATACTTTATGGCAAAGTAGAAGTATATAGCAAAGATGAGGTTTATATTGTATCTAACTGGAAATCAAGGTCACGAATAAGTTATAGATTAACGGATAAACATAATATCAAAAAATTAATTTCAAAAAATGGAAAGATACTTAAAGTAAAAGCTTTATTATTAAAAATGCAAAGCCCATGGGGTGGAAAAATAAAGATTTTAAAGATTATTGAAGAAAATAGCGAAAAAGAATGAATATAAAAACTTTATTTTTTATATTATATGTTTTAATTTTTATTCAGTAGTTAACCTATAGATTCATTAGTATAAACATAAGCAAAGAATAGGCATTTTTTTATTACTGCTCCTGCTTCTGCGAATGGAAAAAGTCGGGATAAACAATCTCCCGACAATAAAAATTTATAAATTTCAATATTTTGTTGTGAAAGAAACAACCTAATGGAGGAGGTGCTGAAATGAATATAAAACCAGGTGAAATATTCGGTATAAAAAATATTAATAATACTTCAAAAAATGAAATTATATCTTCTGTAATAGAAGGGAAAGTTACGCCAGTTGAACATAAAAATAATATTGCAAAAATACAAATAAAAGCTCAGGATTCAAAAATAAGAGCAATAATGAATCAAATAAAAAAAATAGAAACTGATTATTCTGTAAATCAGATATATATTGAATCATTAAAGAAAGCAAAGGGTTATATTTCTTCTTATACTAATATTAATAATATTTATAATACTCTTATAAATCTTTCTAAGAATACAAAATTTAATAATAAATTATTATTAAAAGCAATTATACCACAGGATATAAACTTTTATCGGTCAGTTAAAAATATTAATCAACTTAAAGAAAAAATTTCCAAAGAAATAAGAGATACAGAAAGTAAGCAGAGGAAATTAATTCAACAGTTAAATATAGCAAATATTGCACTTGAAAATATAAATGCTGCAAAAATAAAATCTAATCTTCAACAATTAAGCCGTATAAAATTAGGGAATAAAGAAATTTACAACAAATTAAATCACCAAATCATAATTTCGCTTATAAAATAATAAAGAGAAAGCTTAATGGTAAAAAGTAATAAAGTTGATACTACATTTCTAACACGAAAAAAAATAATTGCAGAATTAGAAAAATTGAGTCATACACCTTATATTACAGATAAAGATATTGAATTATGGAAGAACAAATGGGTAAAAAAGGATAAAATATTATTCTTAAATACTCTTTTATTTGTTGCACAAAATCTTGCTTTTCCTTTAGTAAACGAAAAAAAGAAAGGCTGGATAATTACACGTATACTTGAACTTTTAAATGACCCCAAAATTCCTCAAATTATACTTAAATATTTAAAAAAGATAAAAATATCCATACCTATTTTAATTGTAATGGAACCTGTATTTGAATACTACAATGCATACGATAAAATAGATGAATTTATTGAACAAATACCTCGTTCCAAAACATTGGAAGCTGGCAAAAATGTTGCAAAGCTCTTGCTTGATGGCAGAACTCAAAGTAGATTTGAATTTCTTGTGTTTTTAAATGAATTTACTTTTGGTGATATTAATGATAGTATAAAAGTTTTAAAAAATTTGTCTGCTCTTAAAGATGTTAATCTTCTAAATCTTTATGAATTTTTAATAGAATCAAATCAAAAACCATTAATAAAATCCATAATAAAATTTACTGAGCCAATAAAACATCCAGAAAGTGTGCTTTTTCTTGATAAAGTGATAAAAAGATTTAAAAATGACCCTGAAATATCTCAACTTGCACAAGATATAAAGAAAAAAATTCTTGAGTCCCCTGAACTTGGAAAAGACAAATCAGTTCGTGCAAAAATAGTACTTAAACCCCTTGTCCCTTTTGATAATATATATATAACCCCTATTCAAGACAACTTTACATTCTCGCTCCATTTCCTGAATTATAAAAAATGTGTATATATAATACTTTATTGTGATTTAATTGTAGGAATTGCAAATTTTGAATTATTGGAAAATGTTTCAAAAAAGCAAATAGAAGAATTTTTTAAATTTAAATCTGAACAAAATATTCTTTTACCTATTAACCAGGAATATGCTATTAAAATTATAGAAGATGCTTATAAAACAAGCATAGAACTTAACACAACACCTTACTTCTTTATTGGACTAAAAAAATTATTAAGTAGGAAAAATATTACACCCAAAAGATACAGAATAAATTGGAAATCTATTACAAAACATATAGAGCTATATGCCAAAACAGAAAAACCTAAAAGATTATTCCAAATGAATAGAGAAGAATTAAATAAAAAAATAGAAGAAATTCTATCATCAGAGTATACACAAAATTGGTATTATTTTACAAAACTTGCAAAAGAGATGTATCACACTATTATAAACACAATACAAAGAAAAAAGAATGGCGAAATAGATATAAATGAATGTAAAGATAAAATATTTGATATTTATGTAACCTTTGTAAATAAATATCTTTTGCCAGATATTGAATTATGGGCATTATCTATACAAAGGACAATTGCACTGATGATTAATCAATTGGAATTTGAAAAAGCATTTTATTTATATGAACTTACCTTTAACTTTGTAAAAGAATATCAAAGTTACAATAAACTTTCAGATGTGGAAGCTATAATGAAATTATTAAAAGAAAGATTTTTTATAGGTATAATAAAAAGAAGCATATATATTTCTGGTATGGCAAGTAAGGAAGAAGAAGAATATTTTGAAGATTATCTTTTTGAAGAGTCTGATAAATTTAATGATTTTGACCAATGAAAGAAAACAAAACCTCTTCAATATTAGGGATAAGTTCTGCAACTTTTTTATCACGAATATTTGGCTTAATTCGCGAACAAATTTTTGCGTTTTTACTTGGTGCAACAAATTTTGCAGATGCTTTTCTTGTTGCTTTCCGAATTCCTAATCTTTTGCGTGACCTTTTTGCAGAAGGCGCATTATCTACTGCTTTTATACCAACATTTACTCATTATCTTATAAAAAAAGGTAAAAAAAAGGCTTTTTATTTAAGTAACCTTGTTATAAATTTTTTAATTGTAATTATAAGTATATTAATAATTTTAGGATATATATTTACTCCTGAAATTGTGAAAACAATTGCACCTGGGTTTTTAAAAATAAAAGAAAAGTTTTATTTTACTGTAATTATGACCCGTATTCTTTTGCCATTTCTTCTATTTGTTTCACTTGCTTCTGTTATTATGGGAATTCTGAATGTTCATCATAAATTTTTCATTCCTGCATTTGCTCCTGCTATGTTTAATATAACAATCATTTCTGGTGGGATAATTATTATTTTTTTAAATCCCTCAGATTATAATAAAGCTATATTGTGGGCTGTTGCAGCTTTTATTGGTGGCTTAATGCAACTTATAATTCAGTTGCCAACTGCAATAAAATTAGGTTATAAATATCAGCCTGTATTTGATATTAAATTTAAAGAAGAAGGATTAAAGAGAATACTAAAGCTTATGTTACCAGCTGTAATAGGGCTTGCTGCAGTTCAAATTAATATAATTATAAATACAAGACTTGCATCATTACTGCCAGTGGGCTCAGTAGCATATTTAAATTATGGATTTAGATTAATTCAATTACCAATAGGTGTCTTTGGGGTTGCTATTGCCACAGTAACCACTGCATATATTTCAAAAAATATTGTGAAAAATGATATAGCAAAACTTAAAAAAAATATCGCTGACGCTATAAAATTAACATCTTTTTTAACTTTTCCTGTTATTATATATTATCTTCTGCTGGGTAATACAATTATTGCTTTGCTTTTTCAACATGGTAGATTTAATCTAAATGATACTGTAAATACTTTTAAAGCATTACAATTTTATGCATTTGCACTCTTTTTTTATTCCTGTGTAAAAATTCTCGCACCTGTATTTTATGCTGTAAATAAATCATACAAGGCTATTTTAGCAAGTATTTTGGCTGTAATTACAAATCTTGCTGTGAGCCTATCTACATATAAAATAATTGGTATAAAAGGATTGGCACTTGGTGTAAGCGCAGGAGCATTTATGAATTTCTTGTTTCTTTTTATAAATTTTGTCTCTTATTTTGGGATAATAAAACATCAGAAAATTTTTGTAAGTATAGTAAAACATCTTTTTTCATCACTATGTATGGGAATAGTTGGATTCTATGTTTACATACTCTTAAAAAAATACAACATCTTAATTTCAGCATTGATACCTATTATATCTGCAGGTATCACATATATAGGATTAAATTGTCTCTTAAAATCAGAAGAATTTTCCAAAATTATAGGTCTTATAAAAAACTCGTAAATGAAAAAATTTTTGTGGGCTTGTTTCTAAAATTAATCTACAAATTTTCACATAAAATTACAATTATAGGGAACAGTGCTAATTTATGTCGTAAACTTAAGTAAAAAATTGATATTTTGTTATTTCTGGCTTTGCTTTCGCAAAGATAAGATATAAATGTGCTAAAACTCAGATCCAATTTCTGGAGATGGTGCAACAGGTGGTTTTAAATATGAAGAATTAAAAACATACTCTCCATATTATTTATTTAAATCATTTGCTAATCCAAAATTAGTTCTGAATATAATCGCTTACCCTCATTAAATTTTACCACTGAATTAACAGAGTATTTATTTTTGTGTCTCAGCGAGTTTTATTTACACTTGATATCATTTAACTATAAATTTGAAAATTGTGATAAGCAATGTTATCAA
>CAZSCZ010000053.1:11362-13121 GCA_964605455.1 uncultured Spirochaetia bacterium | reverse complement strand
TTTATTGTTGCCATTTTTTAACCTCCATAACTTACAATTATTCCCATATTTTTATATTTTTGATTCGGCAAAAAAGAGGCGGAATGTCATATAAGGTTCCGAGCGTATATGACACTGCCGTCTCTTTGATTTTACTATACTAAATCTATTTGACTTTTCAATAATTTTTTCCATTCTTCCTTAATGCCTTAACTCAAAGCAGTGTCCAAAGCAAGCGGAACAAACTCCATATTTTTTTGTATGGACTCAAAATAAGTTTCATCTGCACTAATCTTTCTTGGTAGTGTATATAAACAGCATTTTTCAACCTCGTCTTCATTCCATTCTTCAGGAGATAACCCGTGGTAGGAATACATGTATTCTGTAAAAGACATAATCACAAATTTTGAGTCCTGTTTCTGTTTCTCAGTCAATTCTTCAAAATATTTGCTTTTGGAGAACTCTACACCCCATTGATGGACCCTATCAAGAATTTCGTCCAGTTCTTCATCTGAATATTCTACCATTTTATCACCTCCCAATTTTTGGGCGAAGAATTTCCAATAACGGCGTAGCTGGTCGGCTAAATGCCCGAATACTCGCTATAGCATTTTACTTCCACTTTCTTTACGCCGTCTCATTTGGTTGCGGATAGGTGACTCCAAGCAGCTACCTCTTAAAAGGCTCCAAGCTTCAGCAATAGAGCTTATCTCAAATATTAGCGAACTTAAAGGTTCACTTTTTATCCATTTGCAGAAATATATACGAACTTTTTAATTGTAAAGGTTCGTATATTTCACTTTCCGATATTTCATTATTTGCTATTATCTTATAAAACTCATTTCTGATGTCAAGAAGAATATTCATAAAGACCAGTGAGTAATAAATAACAAGCCAGTGAATAAGTTACTGAATTGTTATCAAATAAAACAGATTCAGCCTCTATGAATAGAGGCTGAATATAGAAATCTATCAAGGAGAGAAGCACTTTTTTTACTGTTTGAATTACCTGGAAAATAATTTGACAACTCTATTTTTCTCCATTATTTTATATATAAAATTTGTGCCCATGGTATTTATGTGGCTAAATTTAAAAAGAGAGTGTTCAGTAATTTAAATGGGAAAAGGGACATTCCCCACTTAAATCCTGTAAGTGGGGGATAAAATTTTGTGCCTTTTTGAAAGTATGGAAATTTAAAGTGTGTAATTTATAATTTTAGGTATGATTTAAATTATAATTACCGAACAGTATATTAAAAATAAAAGGAGGTTAAAAATTGGTAGTAATAACAGGTGGTGCTGGTTTTATTGGAAGTGCATATGTCTGGTATCTTAATCAGAAAGGAATTGATAATATTGTAATTGTTGACAGACTTCGTAGGAGTGACAAATGGAAAAATTTACGAAATAAAAGATTTGATGATTATATTGAAAAAGAAAAATTTTTAGAATTAGTTAAGGAAAACAAGCTACCTAAAATTGATGTAATTGTTCATATGGGAGCCTGCAGCTCTACAACTGAAAGAGATGCTGATTATATGATGAGCAATAATTATGAGTATTCCAAAACACTTGCGATATGGTGTGCAAAAAATAATAAAAAATTTATTTATGCAAGTTCTGGTGCAACTTATGGTGATGGCTCACTTGGATATTCTGATTCAAATGAAACTACCTTAAAATTAAAACCGCTCAATATTTATGGTTATTCAAAACACCTTTTTGACTTATGGATAATAAGAAATAATTTTGATACAAAATTTGTTGGACTTAAATTTTT
>CAZSCZ010000053.1:0-11352 GCA_964605455.1 uncultured Spirochaetia bacterium | reverse complement strand
TTTAATGTATTTGGTCCTAATGAATATCATAAGGGTGAAATGAGAAGTGTGGTCTGTAAAGCATATTCTCAAATAAAGGAAACAGGAAAATTAAAATTATTTAAATCTCACAGAAAAGGTATTATAGATGGTGAACAAAAACGCGATTTTGTTTATATTAAAGATGTTGTAAAAGTTATGCACTATTTTTATGAAAATCAACAAGTATCAGGTATATACAATGTAGGGACAGGTCAAGCACGGAGTTTTAATGATTTAGCAAAAGCAACATTTAATGCAATGGGAAAGCCTATCAAAATTAGATATATTCCAATGCCCGAAAGTATAAGAGATAGGTACCAGTATTTTACACAAGCAGATTTGTCAAAATTAAGAAATGCAGGATATACTGAAGAATTTACATCTCTTGAAAATGCTATAAAAGATTATGTTCAAAATTATTTAATGAAAGAAGATGATCCATACTTATGAAAAAGTATTATATAGAGACCTATGGTTGTCAAATGAATGTGAGCTTATCTGACCAATTGCAAGAGAAAATGAATACTTCAGGATTTGTTTTAGCAGATTCCCAAGAAGATGCAGATATTGTTATTATAAATGCTTGCTCTGTAAGAGAGCACGCTGAGAGGAAAGTGTTTAATAGATTGGAATATCTAAGTTACTTAAAAAAACAAAAAGGATTAAAAATTGTAGTTACAGGGTGTTTTGCACAAAATCAGAAACATAATATAAAAAATGCTGACTATATACTTGGCACATATAAGCTTTCATTAATTCCAGAAATTTTAAAGAATGGGAAAGAGAATCTTATTAATGTGGAATTTGATGAATACAGATTTCTTGAACCCGTGCGGAACAGCACATATCCTTTTCAATCGCTTGTTGATATAACAGTTGGATGCAATAATTTCTGCACATATTGTATTGTGCCATATTTACGTGGACCACAAATAAGTAGGAGAAGTATTGAAATAATAGAAAATATAAAAAGACTTGCAGATAATGGTGTAGTTGAAATTTTTTTACTTGGACAAAATGTTAATACTTATGGCAAAGATAATTCTGATATATGTTTTGCTGAGCTTTTATATAAAATTCATCAGATAGATGGGATAAAGAGGATAAAATTTCTGACTTCACATCCGAAAGATTTTAATGATGAGATAATTGACGCTGTATTTACTCTTCCGAAAGTAAGCAGGTGGATTCACTTGCCAATTCAATCTGGCTCTGACAGAATTTTAAAATTGATGAATAGAAAATATGATGTGAATCATTACCTAAAAATAGTGGAACGATTAAATTCATACAAAAAAGAATATAATTTAAGTACTGATTTCCTTGTTGGGTTCCCTGGTGAAACAGAACAAGATTTTGAAGAAACAATAAATATCGCAAAAAGTATAAAATTTGATGAAGCATTTATGTTTAAGTATTCAGATAGGCCTTATACAGCTTCTGCAACTTTTCCTGCCAAATTACCAGAAGAGGTAAAAAATAAAAGATTAGAACTCCTTATAAAAATTCAAAGAGAAATTGAAAAAGAAAAAATTAAATCACATAAAAATAAAATCCGAGATGTATTGATAGAATCCCAAAGTAAAAGGAATTTAGAAGATGCAATGGGCAGGGACGAAATAAATAAAGTCGTAATTATTAAAAATAAGAAACTACAACAAGGGAATTTTTATAAAGTAAAAATTGTAGAAGCAAAGGGAATCACCTTAATAGGAGAATTATTATGATTTATAAAATAATTTTTTATCTTATATTGATTATCCTGTTTACAATTATAATCCTTAAAAATAATCAATTTGTAGATGTAGATTTAATTTTTTATAAAACAAAAATGTCACTTATAGTAATTATTATACTTTCTGTATTATTTGGAGTTATTATCAGTTCTATTGCTTGGCTTAAAATGCTTTTTAAGAAAAATAGAACAATTTTTGAACTAAAGCAGAAAACAAATTTTTCCAAAACAGATGAAAAAAGCACTAAATAGATTAATAATTTTATGGGCTTTACTATTATTTTTACTTGCAGATTTATATTCACAGACCTATCTTGAGAAAAAGGAATTTAATAAAATTATAAAACTTTACCGACAGAAGAAGTATAAAGATGCACTTAGAGGATTTAAAATATTTAAAGAAAAATATCCTTCAAGTTATTATCTTCCTGATATATATTATTACATTGCGATTTTAGAAGAAGATTATTATTCTTCTATTTTAGCTTTCAAGGAACTCCTGGTAAAATTTCCAGAATATAAAAAAGCAGATGAAGCACTTTATAAATTAGGAAAACTTTACTTTCTCCATAATAATTATACAGAAGCAATAAGGATTTTTGAGCATTTACAGGACAATTATCCCAAAAGCGATTTTATTTACGGTTCAAATTACTGGCTTGGTATTACGCATCTTATAAAGAGAAATTATTCTACAGCAATAGAATATTTTAATCGGGTTTTGAATTATAATAAAAAAGATAGATTTTATATCCTTGCATTGATAGGCAAGGCAAATACATATTTTGAAAAGCGCAATTATAAAAAAAGCATTAAATTTTATAAAACCGCATTAAAGTTGAAAAATAAAAATTATTTTCCTCAGATTTATGTTGGAATTGGAAATTCATACATAAAGATGAAAAATTATAGAAAGGCTTATTATTATTATAAAAAGATTTTAAAAGAATTTAAAGGCACACCTGAATATGAAATCGCACTTAGGAAAATAAAATTTATGGAATCTAATCGCACTATTTTTGATAAATTAAATGTAAAGAGAATCTTTCCACAAAAAGGAGAAAAAAAGAAAAAAAGAAGAAAATATTATACAGTTCAGCTTTCAAGTGTTAAAAATAAAAGATATGCTAATAATTTAAGAATTAAGCTTAAAGTTCACGGGTATAATGCATTTATGAGAACAGTTAATACTGATAAAGGGAAATTTTACCGAACAATGGTAGGAAAGTTTAAAAATAAAAAAGAAGCGATAAATCTACGCAATGAGATAAAACATAAATTTAAAATAAATGGTATTATAGCGAAAATAGAATTATAATTGCTTGATACAGAGCTTTTACACAATTGCTACAATATTCGCATATTGCGAAATAGTCTATTTTTTATGATGTTAACTATAATTACAGTGTGGAAATTCATCATTATCTATTAGTCCATTTATTTATTATATACCCTGTAAAGAAATTATAAGGAATCACTTGACAAGTATTTACATACAAATAAATAATAAAATAGAATAATGCTGGGGAGGAAGGATTCGAACCTCCACATACGGATCCAGAGTCCGCTGTCCTGCCATTAGACGACTCCCCATTCTCATCTATGAGATATTTTAATATATCTAAATTTAAAATACTTGTCAACATTTTTGATGCGATTTCAGCAATAAAGATTGAGCTGTCAAAAATTTGCTTGTAGTGGCTTAATAAATCAGGTCCCCTACAATTTCTTTGCTTGTTTAATAATTATGCTTAAAATTAAGTCTTCATTCATCAGCGCTGGGAGCACTGTTAAATAAAATTTTAAAAGTAAGTAGGGAACAGGTATGCGTCGGTAGAGAGATAAATCAGTGAAAGCAACAGATAATTATGGGACGAAATCTGAATGATTAATAAAAAATATGATGCTTGGGATAAAGGAATTACAGGAGAGCCAAAAGAAAACAGATAAACAATTGAAGGAAACCGATACACATTTAAAAAAGAGGAGCTGAAAGGAGAATTAACGGGTGAGTAGAGAAAATCTGTTGAAGGATAAGGATTAGTTGAGCCTTCTGTAAGGGAAGCATTCAAGTTATATCTGATAGGCAAAAATCAATAAGTAAAATTTTGTGTCATTGAAATGTGGTGTAGTGATACCTTTCATCTTCTGAAATAGCTGAAGCATCGCCTGATTTAGAAATCTATTAGGAAGACAAGTGCCTCCTTTTTTACTGTTTGCATTACAAAAGTTTTTAAAAAAGCTGACATTTTTAAGAAAATGTGGTATAATATATATAATAAAAGATTAAAGATTAAAAATTAAAAATTGAAATGGCAATGTTTTAATTGTATAAATGTAGTAGATTATGATTACCGAGCAATTTTAAGGAAGAGAGAAGGTTGATAAAAAAGTGAAAAGATATGTAATATTAATGGTATTTGGGCTTTTCAATATTGCTTTGATATGTAATAAATCTTATGCAACTTTTACAGAACCATACACAAACTGGGGCACAGGAGTTTATTGGAGTTCCATCTCGCTTGGGGATATTGATAATGATGGCGATTTAGATTTGATTGTCACAGGTGAGGATAGTGGCAATAATCCCAGACTTGACAAATATATAAATACTAATTCTACAACAAATAAGTTGCCGAATGCTCCAATTGCATTGAATGCTATGTAAAATACATAAAATTTGCAATTCACCGCTAAATGAGGGACGGTGCACAACTTTATAAACTTTATTGCTAACCCCTTGCTTAATCCATCCATAGATTGAGATTGTGCTAAAATTTTTGTTAAAAAATTAACAATAAAGTTTTGCATTTCCTTCCATTGTTTTTTCATTCGGGATTAAAAAAATCAGATTTTCATCTATGAATTTAAAAATTGTAATAAGCAATATTATCAGAGCAAATTTATATAGTAGAAAATGTATATTCCGTCAATACCCTTTCACACTTTCCTTCTCGTTTCCAACCAGGAATGCCTGTGCTACTTTTTTCTCACATACTCACATCTTGTAAGCGAGGGATTATCTCTCCAAAAA
The DNA here is from genome assembly GCA_964605455.1 of uncultured Spirochaetia bacterium. GTDB lineage: Bacteria > Spirochaetota > JAHITG01 > JAHITG01 > JAFGFC01 > CAZSCZ01. The sequence continues at coordinate 6,562 of CAZSCZ010000053.1, read as the reverse complement.
CTGAAAATGATTGAGTATTTTCTTTAATTACAAAATTTTTTAAACAGGCTAAGTTTAAGAGAAGAATGAATGATGCTATGAAAGCCTCTTTTAATAAATTATGTTCTAATAGTAAAGAAATAAATGAGACTATTCGGTAATTTATATAATAGAAGGCACAAAATTTTACAGTTTTCGGAGCTCCACACTCACATCCTGTAAGTGGGGAGAGATTTCATGGTTCCGCATCTACAGGATGTAGGAGTAAGGATTAAAATGAGTAAAGTTTTGTGTCTTTGAGATGTAGGTAATTTAAAAATGACAATATTTTAATTGTTTATATATCTTAAATTATAATTTCCAGACAGTCTATAAATAAAAAGTAGGTATAGGATACTGAATAGAAGCGAGCTGTTTATCTGAATCTCAATATGGAATATGGACTTTTTTAATTAAACATATCATCTTACAAAACCGAAATTAATAATAGAATAATAGTAAGAAAAATATTATGCGGGCAAATAAAATTTTAATAATTTACTTGGCTTATTCATTTATTCATTTAAATTTACTCTATTCAAATGGATTAGAATTATTTCAATATGCATATAACGAAGGGTGGGGAGAACCTATAAGAATTAGCGATGGAAAAGGCTCAGCTGAATGTCCCTCTATATTTAAATATAATAATGATATTCATCTTGTCTGGCAGGATAATAGAACAGGTAAATATCAAATTTATTATAAAAAGGGAAAAGATAGTGGGGAAGAGTGGAGCATTTCTAAAAATATTTCTAAAAGTATAGAAGATGCTATTCATCCATCTATTGCTGTGTTTAAAAATTATATTAATATTGTATGGGAGGATTATACTTCAAAAAATCCACAAATATATTTAAAACATAGTGATAATTATGGAGTAAATTGGCAAGCAACTCAGAAAATTACAAAAAGTGAAGATAATGAAATGTTCCCTGCAATTATAATGAATGGCAAATATGCAGGGATTGTTTGGGTTAACGACTCAAAAGTTAATTATCATATTTGTTTTAAAAAAAGTGAGGATTATGGAAAAAAATGGTATTTAAAATCATTTTTAACAGATGGTGAATATGATAATTTTTATCCTCAAATTCTATTTGATAATGAATTTAAAATATACTGGAAAGGTGAAACGGATAATGGCGAGAGATTATATTTTATTGAAAGTTTGGGAAAAGGAACAAGCTGGATACCTAAAATAGAAATTACAAAAGAAAATATTTTATCTGCACCAAAAGCAAAAATTTATAAAGATAAAATTTATATAACCTGGATAGGTAAAAAGTATAACAGATTATATCTTTTCTTATTAGCGGGGGATAAATTAAAACGATTCAGGTTAAATTTAAATGCAGATGATTTTGAATTTGAAAAATTTTATAATATGAGTGATGTTTTAGTAAATGAAGATGGAATTCATCTTTTCTGGTGTGACGGACAAAACGGTAAAACAGATATATATTATTCGTTTTATAATAATAAAAAGAAAATATGGACTAAGCCATTTAATTTAACAAAGAATAATAATTCTTTATTTCCTGTTGTTTCTGGTGATGATAATACTATACTTTTATTTTATCAAAAAAGAGAAAAGGATTTTTTTCAAATATATTATAAACGAAAAATTACACAACGAGAAATTGAATACTCTGTCAAATTAGGTGATAGTTTAATTAAGTTATGTGAAAAATTTTATAATTCTTCAGATTACTATCTTGCATTGGCTTTATATAATAATCTTACGCATTTAGAAATGGACAATTTTTCAAGAATATATAAAAGCATTAAGATTCCACCAACAAATGTTCTGGAAAAATTAAAACAAACTCAGAAATATAAAGCATTAAAAGCAAATTATTATCATATAAAGAATTGGCTAACAGAGGGTTATTTATTAAGTTTAGGTTTAGTTTATAAGGAGGTAAAATTTATATTGGATAAAGAATTATATACATTTTATGATATTAATAAAGGCGAAACTTGGTGGAGTATCTCACAAAAAATTTATGGTACTCCTAAGTATTATAAAAAAATAGCATACTTTAATGGGAAATCAATTGATGAACCAATTAAGGAAAGAACTCGGATTGTAATTTTAAGACTCAAAAAATAATTTTAGCTTCTAAAATAAATAAAAATTACTGTGTAACAATAGGACTTTTAATGTATAAATTTTACTCTATTCTAATTATTACGCAAAAAAGTGCACAATTTTTACAACAAATTACAGAAAAACTGTAATAAAGTAGTCTTAAATTTATTTCATTAATTAATAATTTTGGCATTATAATTGCTATACTGTTGAATAGAAAATTTTATTAAATACAGGGTTATAGGAATATTATGAAGATAATTATTTGTAATAGGCATTTAGTTAAATATATTGGAATTATATTATTATTATACGCGACTAATATATTTTCCTTTTCAGAAAATGCAGGAACAAGTAGTGCAGAATTTTTAAAAATTCAACATGATGCAAGAGCCACGGCATTAGGATGTGCTACAACTCCGCTTGTTGATGATGTTGATTCATTATTTTGGAACCCATCTTCATTAAATATTATTAGAAGTAAGGAATTAACAGCTACTTATCTAAGATGGTTGGGAGGAGCTAATTCAGGAACCCTGGGAATTGTATATCCTTTTAGAAGGATTGGAACATTTGGCTTAGGTATAAAATTTTTCTCTCTAAGTGACATCCCACATACCACAACCGATCATAGAGCAGTTGATACTTTTTCCAATACTGATTTATGTTTAGTTGTAGGATTTGGGAAAAAGATACCATATAAATACTTGAGAAAACTACATATTGGAACCACTTTAAATTTTATTAGAGAGTCATTTTACGAGAATTCAAGAATAAGTTTGGGCTTAAATCTGGGTATTTATTATAATACTTTATATAAAAATTTTGATATAGCATTTGTTATAAAAAATATTGGTTTTTCAACTGCTGTAAAAGAAGAATCAGATCCATTACCTTTAACTTTTGGAATAGGTGCCTCTTATCAATTTTATATTGATGACCTGTTAATTAAACTCTTTAAACATGAGGTTATTCATTCTGGTAAAGAAGATTTTCTATTTTTACTAAATCTTGAAAAATCAAGGGATGAAGGAATTATAATAAATTCTGGTGTAGAAATAGCGATTAAGGACCTATTTTTTATACGAACGGGTTATCAGATAGGAACTGATCTTGCTGGTTTCACATTAGGGTGCGGTGTGAGATATAAATCATATAAACTTGATTATGCATTTGTGCCATATAGTATAGTAGGTAATACTCATCGGTTTACTTTTAATATGGCATGGGGAAAAGGCAGAGATATATATAAGCCTTATGTAAAAGCACTCTCTGAACCGTTTTATTCTACTAAAATTGGAAAACCTTATTTGATTAAGTTAAATATAAAAGATGAAAGTCCCTTAAAAGAATGGATAGTAGTTATATTACGAGGAAAATCAGAAGTTGTTCGAGTTTATAGAGGTGAAGTATCAGCTCCTGATAAGATTGAATGGGATGGAAAAGATAATAATGGCAAAGTTGTAGAAGATGGAGTTTACAATTATATTGTTAGAGCAATTGACATTGATGGTAATCAGACTGAACTGCCTTTATTTCAGTTTGTGATTGATTCTATTCCACCCTCTTTAAATTCTACATTAAATAAAGAAACAATTAAGCGAAAAGAGGATGGTGATTGGGAAGATATTGTAATAGATTTTAACACTGAGGAAAAAGTGTTAAAATATTACAAAGTCAATATATATAAAGGAGAAGGAATAAAAGAAGAAAATTTAATAAATACATTATTTGCACTAAAAGTATCACCTCAACCTGTTGTGTGGAATGGCAAGGATAAAGAAGGAAACAATGTTGAGTCTGGCATCTATACTTTGGAAATTATTATTGCAGATATGGCAGGAAATGAAATTGAAGAAATTAAAAAAGTGAAATTAGAGTAAGAGAATGGCACGTATAATTAATATTTTAATTATTCTGTGTTTAGCTGGTAAAATTTTGTTTGCAATAGAAGCTACACAATTAGTTATTACAAACACATTAATAGGAACTGCAGGTGCCCCAATAAAGGTAGTAGTCCAGGCACAAGATGATACTGGACAATTAGCTGCACAATATGCAACAGGAGTTACATTTGGTGTAATAGGTTCAAGCACAGGAAAATTTTATCCTACTGCTTCTGATGCAAGTAATGATATAAATGAAATTACAGGGCAGGTTAATTTAGTTGATGGCGAGCTAACTGTATGGTATAAGGATACAGAAGCAAATGACCCTGACCCACAAATTACTGTTACAGATACTGATGGAGTTGCTCCCTTATTAAGAGCTGCAACTAATAATGTAATAATTAATGCAGCAGCTCCTGAGCATTTAACAATTTTAAATTTGCCTTTATCAGGAACAGCAGGTTCACCAATTTTAATAAAGATTGAAGCAAGGGATATTTATAATAACCGTAGAACAACAGAATCTGGGAGTGCAAATTTTTCCACAACTCATCTCTCTACAGGAAGTTTTTATTCTACTTTAAGTGATGCTACTAATCAGACAAATTCTATTACTATTAAAAACTTTACAAGTGGAACATTAGAAGTATACTATGTTGATACAGATGCTGACCCAGAGCCACAAATTAGTATAAGCTGCTTAGGATATACTGGAATAAACAACCAAATAGTTACTATCAATCCTGCTGAGGCTGTTAAATTAGTTTTAACAAATTCTATTTTAGCAGGTACAGCTGGCGAAGGTATTTCTTTAACTGTTGTGGCAGAGGATATTTATGGTAATCTTGTATCAGATGACACAACTTCAATTAAACTTCAATCTTCAAATCCAACTGGAAATTTTTATTCAAATTCAAGTTGCATACCAGGCGAAGAGATTACAAATATTAATCTAACTTCTGGAGAAATTACAGTATATTATAAAGACACAGAAGCAGACGACCCTGATCCATCTATTACAATAACAGATGATGATGGGCCACCTGTACTATCTGGTATTACCAATTTCCCTGTTACTATAAATCCAGGACCAGTGTATAGTATAAATATTTTAACTACAGAGACAAATGTAAGTGCTGCTACTAATTATAGAACGATTATAGCAGAGGTAAAAGATGAATATGGAAATAAAGTTGCAAATGGAACAAAAATATATTGGTCATATATAGATCAAAGTCCATCCAATCAGGGAACAGCACAAGCATTTTCTGGTGTATCTGAGACTTCTAATTATACTTATAATGGATTAGTGACAAATATTTTCTATGTTTCTACCAAGCAAGGAGATGATTATGTTATTAAAATAGGCAATTATAAAAGTCCAAATGAAACAGTTTATGATACTATTAGATTAATTGTTGTGCCAGGACCACCGGCTTTGCTGGTTGCTTCACCATTAACTTTAACAACTCTTCCAGATACAAATATTATAATAAGTGTAAATTTATATGATACAGCTTCTAATGTGATAAATGGTTCTGTTATCTATTTTTCAAATAATAATCCATATGGAAATTTAAGCGAAAAATCTAATTATACTGATTTAAACGGCGAAACTTCATCTGTATTAACAATAGGTAATTATGATGATCAGATTTATAATGTTATTGTAAAAGACTCAACAGGTTTATCTTGTGTTTGCACCTATACAGCAAATTCAGGTGCACCCTATTCTATAGATTTAATTCCTTCTTCATCTTCTGTTCCAACAGGAAGTGATAAGGTTTTAACAGCTACGGTAAAAGACATAAATGATAGAGTAGTTAAGGGAGTTATTGTTTATTTTAACACAGATTTTGGAACTGTAACACCTTTATCAAATTACACTGGTGCTGATGGGAAAGCTACTACAACCTTAACTACTATAACAAATGAAGATAATAAAACTCATACTGTGACAGCTTCTATAAATTCGCCATCTACAAATGATACTGCATTAATTACCACTGATTCCGGGTTGCCTGCATATCTAATTATTGAGCCAGTAAGTAATACTGTTGCCCCTAATGGAACAACAAGTATTACCGTTATTGCTAAAAACAGTTCTGGTTATCCTGTTGGCAATGCTATTATAAATTTTAGTTGCATTAATGGAACATTAGATAAATATAATGAGACCACTGATAATTTGGGATATGTAACAGTTCATCTAACAACTGAAAATAAAGATAATTTAGTGCATTATGTAATAGCAGATAATGCAAACACCTCATCTGTAACTTCGTATATTACTACTGAAGCTGGACCACCAGCAAATATGATTGTTACACTTTCAACTACAACTATATATCCTGGTGGAACAGTAAATTGTGAGGTGCTGGTAACTGATACTAATAATGCGCCTGTATATAATGTTTTTGTAGAATTTGAGATAGACGGTGGTGGTATAGTTGACCCTGTAAGTGGGAACACTGGTTTTGATGGAAAAATATCTGCTATTATAACTACTGCTGAAATTGATAATTTTATCCATAATTTTAGGGTAAAAATTCCTGGTGTT
>CAZSCZ010000052.1:0-13273 GCA_964605455.1 uncultured Spirochaetia bacterium | reverse complement strand
ATTAAAGCTGAAATAAAAAAAGAAAAATTTGATGTAAATAAAATAGAGGAGATTGTTGCAGATTTACTTTATCTGGCACCTCATAATAAGGATGTAAAAGAAATAGCTGAAATATTAAGAAAGTATAAGGATAAAGCTAAATTAAAAGAAAAAATTGCTGCTAAAGCGGATGAAATACTATTAAAAAAACCTAAGAAAAAAAAGGTGAAAAAAATTGTAGAAAGAATTAAGCAGGTAGTTAAAGAGCCAAATAAAAAGAAAATTATAAAAGCACAAAATAAACAAATAGCAAATTATCATTTCAATTTGGGTATCAATCGTTATAAAAAGAAGAGGTATATTGAGGCAAAAGAAGAATTTATTTATGCAAAAGTAATAGACCCTGAATTAGTTGAAGCAGATAGATATATTAAAAAATGCGAAGAAAAAATAAGAGCAGAAGAAGCAAAACTAAAAAAAGATATAAAAAAAGCAATAAAAGAAGCAGAAGTTCTGATTAAAAATAAAAAAATAGAAAAAGCAGTTAAGCATATTTATGAAAAAGTAATAAACACAGATATAAATAATAAAGAAGCTGAAAAATATTTAAATATGATACTTCGGGAAAAAATAAGATTGGATAAAATAGAAATTAATAAATATTCTAATTTTTATTATATATTCAACTTATTAAATAAAATTGGCCATTATTATTATAAAAAAGGGGAGTATATTAAATCTTTAATGTTATGGGAAAACATCCTCACTGTTTATCCTGAAAATAAAACCGCATTAAAAAATTGGAATAAATGTTTTGCTTCGCTAAAGAATAAAGACAAGTATATCAAAAGATTGTATGATAAAGGAATAAGATACTTTAATAATGGTCAATATAAAACCAGTCTACTATATTTTAATTTAATATTAAAACATAGGAAGAAATATAAAAATGTAAAAAAACTAAAAAGCAAATGCTTAAATTATTTAAGCAAAGAAAAGCGAACTGAAAGCAGAATAGAGGAGATTTACAATTCAGCACTTTTAGATTTTATTAACAAGGATTATTATTTAGCAATGAATAAATGGGAATATATATTAAAATTGTCTCCAGGAAATATAAGAGCACGATATTATTTAACTAAAACATTAAACATCTTAAATCGGAAAGGATTACAGGAAGAAATAAAAATTTCTAAAGAGGATTTAAAGAAAATAAATGCACTCTATTATAAAGGAATTGTAGAATATATTAATGGAAACTATGAAAAAGCATTATTATATTGGAAAGAAGTATTGAAAATATATCCAGAACATTTGAAAGCAATTTATAATATAAATAAAGTTACACTTATATTAAAACAAAAGCAATGAGAAAGATAATAATTTTATTATTTATTATATCTTTAAGCTATAATACACTAAATGCCAATTTATTTCTTGAGAAGAAAAGAGTTAGCAAATTAAATAATATAAAGTATTTTGATGTAGGTGTTGCAAAAAGTAATATAGCATATGTATTGCTTGATCAAAATAATAATATATATTATACAGTAAGCACAAATGCAGGCAAAAATTTTACAAAATTAAGAAAAATAAAAAAGTATAAAGCCACTCAAGCAGGGATTGCTCTGGGTAAAAATATTATTGTAATTTTATGGACAAATCCAAAAATTGAAAAAGCAGGAATAATTTTAATCAAAAATTTTGCAGATTATAGACCAATTTTTGAATTTAAAAACAAATATATATTAAATCCAATGTTAAAAATTGATAGTGATAGCAATATACTTCTTGTATATCAGGAAATTATTAAAGATAATTCTATAATAAAATTTAAAAAAATAGATAGGGAAGGGAATATAATTATAGAGAAAAGAATAAGCATTCAAGGGAATGGTCATTTACCGAAAATTGAATTTAGTAATAATAAATATTTAATTGTATGGAATAATATATATGGTGATAAAAATGAGATTTTATCAATATATAGTAGAAACAAAGGTAAAAAATGGAGTAAAATTAAAAATATTACATCTAATAATATTCCTGATACAGGTCCTGATATTAGATTTTATCAAGATAAATTTTATTGCATATGGCAGGATAAGAGGCTTGGCGTTTGGAATATATCTTATGCAGAATTTACTGGAAAAGAATGGATAAATTATAACAGAGTCACATCTGGATTAATAAATTGTTGGCTCCCTCAAATTTCTTTTTATAAGAATAATGCTTACATAATGTGGATAGATAATTCTGAAAATAATTCTATTATTTGTTATAAGAAAAAAAATCTTACTACTAAATTATTCGGAAAAAGTTTATCACTGGAAAATATTAAAAATGTGGATTCTTATAAATTAAAATTTACAAAACATTTTATACTTCTATCTTTCTTAAAAAAGGGAATTTTATATTTTTCAAAATTGTATAGCAAAACCGAACCTCTTAAATTAAATGTTCAAAATATTACTACAAAAAATTGCTTTAAAATATCCTGGACTTCAACTAAAAAAGATATTTCTTCATTTTGTATAAATTTTTCGTTTAATAAACCTTCAAAAAGATTTTTTGTCCCTGTTGGTGATAACTCTATAAGACATTTCTTTCTATATTATAATAATCTTTCTCTTATTAACAAATTATATTTTGAAATTAAATATTATGATGATATAGGAATAGTGTCACCTATAACTTCAACTACTTTAATTAAAAGTAAGAAAAATGCCAAAAAAACAAGTAAAAAGCTAATTGATTGGAACCAACTTGATGCTGATAAAATATTTTATAATATCTTGAATAATAAATTTTATATAACAATAAAATATAATGAAACATTTAAAATTGATGACATATTGAATAAACTATATTTCTTTTTAATAAATAAATTTAAAAAAGAGAAAAACAAATTTATAAGAGTTTTTAATCTTTTAAATGGGAATATTGATTTTACACGCTTGATAAAAGATGACAAGATATTTTTACCCAATGTATGGGGTGAAATTTTTTATTTAACAGTAATAACTGATCGCATTAATAATATGCTATTAAAATATGAAGAAGAATTTAACTTAAAAAATGATGGGTATCTCTTTTATATTGTGTCAAAAGATTTTAAAAAATTTCTTCCTGTTAAAAAATCTAAGAAAGGTGACTATTTAATTATATTAAGAGGCAAGTAGTAACAGGGCATAAAAATGAATTTAAAGAATATCGGATTAATTTTTATAATTTTAATAGGAATGAAAAATACTTTTGCAGGAAATATTGTAGAAATTAAAAAAGATGCTAATACTTATAAATTGATAGTCAATGGCAAGCAAACCTATATTCTTGGTGTAGGTTGTGGTGAAAGTTTTGGTTCACAAAATGAAAACTATTTAAAACTTGCAAAAGAGCTTGGTGCAAATGCTGTTAGAACCTGGGGAATAACACAAGGCAATAAGAAATATTTAGATGAAGCTTATAGAAATGGTCTATTTGTATGTGCAGGATTATGGCTTAATCCTGTTTATGAAAATGGGAAATGTAGCTATTTAACTGATTTTAATTATCAAAGAAAAGTTAGAAAAGAAATTCTTGATTATATAAAAAAATATAAAGACCATCCTGCTATACTTTTCTGGAATGTTGGTAATGAAGTTTTTTTCTTTACCAAAGATGAAAAAGAACGAATAGGTTTTGCTAAATTTTTAAATAATTTAATAAAAGAAATAAAAAAAATAGATAAAAATCATCCAGTAATTTATACATCTTCAAGCACAACTGGCTTAAATTATATTATAAAATATGTCCATGAATTAGATATATTTGGAATGAATCTTTATGGTGGAATATCAATGTCTATTTTTATGTGTAAAAGACAAAAATTAAACAAACCAATAATAATAACTGAATTTGGGCCATTAGGTCCTTGGGACAGACCCAAAGATATTAATGGTGTACCAATAGAACAGAGGGAGTATGAGAAAGCAGTAATTTATAGAAACTATTTTAAGGAAATTAAAAAATATCAGGATATTGTTCTTGGCGCCTTTGCATTTCATCTTGGCGAAACAACACAAGAATCATTAAGCTGGTGGAATATAAATGTGGGAAATTTTAAAAAAGAATCATTCTGGGAACTATTTAAGCTTTATACAGGGAAAAAGATAAAAAATAGAGCACCACGAATAATTTCACTAAAATTATCAAAACAAAAAAATTTGAATCCAGGTGAATGGTTTGAAGTAAAAGTAAAAGCTATTGACCCTGATAAAGATAAATTAAATTATAAATATCTCTGCTCTGAAGCAAAAGAAGGAATTTTGCAATATTATGTAAATAATGAAATTAATATAGAAGTGCGAGGCACAGAAAACAATGTAAAAATAAAAGCCCCTTTACAACCAGGTGTTTATAGGATTTATGTATTAGTTACAGACCCCTATGGTAATGCGGCTATATATAATAAAAGTATAAGTGTCTCAGGATTATAAGATTACCTATTTGGATAGCTCCTTCTCTTTTTTCTTCTTTCCTGGATTTGAATAATCAATAAAAAATCTTCTTTCAGGCTTTATTTTATCACTATAATATATATCATTTAAATAAAAAGTTAAGCCTTCAGGATTTAATTGTGCCATAAATATTACACAAAATCCGCCAATTATATTTTTTAAGTCTTTCTTTCTAAGGTCAATTTTATACAATTTCCATTTTCTTGTTAATGGAATAATTCCAGTTGAAGCTGTATCAGTATCTCCATAAGGTCCCTTTATCCCTCCAATCTTAAATTCTACAAGTTCATCTCCTTTTGCTCCTTTAGCATAAAAATATAAAAACTTCGCACTGGACAAATCATAACCTCCCTTTTCATCATCTCCCCAATTGTTTGGTGGATATTGCCAATATAATCCACCCCAGCCTTGTGAATGAGCATCAAATTTCGGAATATAAGTTATTTTTAAACTTACTTTAAATGAATATGGGTCCCTTTCTTTTGTTACTTTTATATTATTTACATCTCCCATATATCCTGATAATGCAAAATATGAGATATGTTCCCTAAAAGAGAATACATAAAAAGGGAATTTATAAATTTTTAAGCCAGTAAATTCTTTAGGCTTATCCAAATTTGTGCCATAAAAAAATGTTGGAAAAGCAATAACAAATAAAATTAAAACAATTATTTTTTTCAACATTTTGAGCCCTCTCTATTTTAAGATATGCTTTCGCTAATAACCAGGATTCCATATCTCTTTTAATTTATAATATACAAGTCTCGGGATTCTTTTATCTATTTTTTCATTTTCAGATGGAACAATTTTAAAAATACCGAACCATTCTTCCTGCACATTATTTGGATTTTCAGGCGAGAAATCAAGCCATGCAGGATTAGGCCAACTCCCTTCTTTATCGTGAACATCAGGACCACCATAAGGATATTTCCACCATTCATCTGTCCACTCAAAAATACATCCGCCAAGCGCAATTGCACTATCATTTTGGACCCAGGTATGCCTGTAAATATCTTTCCATAAACTAACAATAAACTTTGCTTGACTCTTCTCATCTTCTTTTCTTGTTTTTGTATTAAAAGCATCATATCCAAATTCAGTTATTAGAACAGGTTTATTAAATTTTTTTGCAGAACTCCAAACAGTTGAAAAATTTCTACCTTGATAATAATTTAACCCTACAAAATCAATATCTGGTAGGTTCTCTTTAATTAAATTAAAGAAAAATGTTTGCCCTAAGCTAATTCCTACTGGATGAGCATCATCAATTTTTTTTATTTCTTTAGTAATGTTGTTTGCAAATCTAAAGACTATTTCCGCTCTCGCCTTTGCCCTCCTAAATGGAGAATTTAATTCTCTTATCTCTTCTGTGTCCCAGTACGCTCTGTTATCATAGAAAAAATAATCTATCTCATTTCCTAATAACCAAAAAATTATACCAGGCGTATCTTTGTACTCTTCTACTACATCAAGTATCTTCTTTTTTACTCTTTCCTTATATTCCTCTGAACCAAAATCAGCACCCTCCATCTTTAAAGGTAATGGAAAAATTGTATATATTGAATATAATTTATACATCTGTCGTATAAATTTCTGATATTTATCCACATTATTACCAGTGTCATAAATCCGAACCGTATTTACACCCATCTGTTCCATATAATCACCATCAGTAAACCAGGGCCTATTTTCATCTTCAAACATATTATATACCCATACGGTCTCTCCTATAGGAGTTGGAGAATAACATACACCTTTAATTATAAATGGATTATTAGTATCATCATATAATACCCATCCATTATTGCTTTGCTTCACGATTCTAATCTTATAAGCACAAATATAATTAGTGCATATTGCAATCAACAATATTTTGTATAATATACACCTTATCATAGCACCATATATAATCAGTTATGGCGGGGAAATAAATCCCCGCCATTATATTTTTCGTAATAAATCAACTATTTTTTTCTCCTTTTCCTTCTCTTCTTACTCTTTTTTGTTGCTTTTTTTATTTTCATTGGTTTATCTTTATCAGTGTAGTAAACCTCATCTACATAGAATGTGCAACCATCAGGATTCATCTGACCGGAAAAAACAACACAAAACCCACCACTTATATATGAAAGGTCCATATCAGCTAAATCAATCTCATAAAGTTTCCATTTTTTAGTTAATTCAATAGGTCCTGATGTAGCAGCAGCGCTATCAGAATATTGTCCTGTTATACCACCACATTTAAACTCAACTAATTCACCACCTTTCTCGCCTCTGGCATAGAAAAATAGTTTCTTAGCTCCTCTTAAGTCGTATCCACCTTTAGAAGTTCCCCAATTATTAGGAGGATTCTGCCAATAAATACCAGCCCATCCTGCTCCTTGTTTCCTTTCTGCTGTGTATTTAATTTGAATGCAACTTTTTCCTGATTTGGGGTTTTTCATCCATCTTTCATTTAACTTAATATCACCCCAATCACCCATCCAACCAGATGGACAATAATGGTTTAATCTGTGAAAACCATCATGATAAATATAAAAGGGAAACTTTTTAATCTTTATCCCTTTTAAAGTGTATTCCTCTTCTTCCTGTGCATATAACGGTAATGCAATACTTAATATAAGGGATATAATCATAATCTTTTTTATAATCTTCTTCATATTACCCTCCTTTCTCATTTGTTTATATTTTATTTAACATTTTTCTATCTTTTTACCTCTTCATCTCACCTCCTTTCAATTAATTTTATTCCATACTTTTTTATAATAGAAATATGTTTTTCTTAGCTGACGCAAGAAAGGGCTATCAGAGCCATCACCTTGTGTACATATACCAAACCATTCCTCATAGCTCCACCCATCAAGAAAAGGCGCACCAAATTGTGGTTGCGTATCGTGAACATTTGGATCAGTTCCACTACCTGCTTTCCACCACTCATCTACCCATTCAAATATAACACCGCCAAGACTATTCCCAGCTCCACTTCCAGCACGATTAAACCAAATATCCGCCCAGTTCCCCTTGTGATACTGAAGTTGTCCTTCCTCAGCTTCCTGAAGGCTCATATTTGCTGCATAAGCTGGACAACCATATTCTGTAATAACCACAGGCTTACCCGCAATATTCTTTATATCATTCCAAAATGAATCACCAAACCCAAGATAACCCCTGTATGAATTTACACCAAAAATATCAACATCCGGACACTTTTTCGCAAAAATATCCAGAAAAAGTGTTTCCCCATTACAAATCGCTACAGGCCTTGTAGGATCCATCTTATGAATCATTTTCGCTACCTTATTTACAAATTCATAATATACTTCAGGTATCTCATCTGAATTATTTACATATCCAAAATTATTTTCATTTCCAAGAACCCACATCAAAACATAGGGCTCATCTTTATATTCTTGCACCATCTTTTTTACACTGTTTATCATGTTTTTTCGCTGCTCAGGATCAGAATAATCAGTTCCAAATTCCCAACTTGCACCAGAACCTATTGTATATGCACCTAAAAAATCACCAACCATTAAATAAAATCCATATTCTTTAAATAATTTTCTGAATAATTTCTTATTATAACAATGATGATATATTCTAATAGTATTTACACCCATATCTTTCATTAATTTTGCATCGCCAACAATTGGCTCATCTTTATCTCTTTTATTATTCTTATTTTTATCAACATATGTCTCAAAAAATACATCATTTATCCCATTCTTGTTAATATCAATAACCTGCCAATCTTTATGAGCAACTAATGTGCCATAATCAGGACTCTTACCAATCTGGTTGGGATAATAAGCCATCCCTTTTATAAAAAAAGGTCTATTATTTACAAATAACTGCCAATGACCATTACTATATTTTTTAATTTTCACATAGCTCCCGCCCCTGGTTTCTATAATTTTAAATTTTTTTAAACTTATAGGCTTATCAATTATCTCTGATGGCTTAACTTTTTTGAGCTTTCCCGGATCAATATAAATAAACTTATCATTTCCTGTATTGTTATCAAAACAATTTAATATTGTAATCTTTGCATTAACAAGTTTAATACCCAGCTCTGGATATCTACGTATTAATAAATGAATTCTGTCAAGTGCAATTTTCCCTAAATATAAAGGAGTATGCCAATAAGTATATGATATACACTTAGGATGATGAACCAACAAAGCATAGTAAGATTTTATAGCCTGTTTAATCATACCGGCTTTTTCAAGCGCATAACCAACATAGAAAAGTCTAACCCCAAGTGACTCCTGAGGAGTTGTAGCCCATTTATAGAAATTTATCATTGGGTCCCTTTTTTTATCAACAAAATCCCAGAGATATCCTTCTAATTTACCATTAATTTCTGCTTCAATATAATTGGGGTCTTTTTTTATACCATCAAAATTTGGAAAAATACCTTGCCCAACTGCCTTTCTTAATCCTTTAATGTTTCTTATTATATACCTATAATTTCCTGTCCCCCTATTAACAAATTTTCCATACTTTTCATAATTAACAATCTCCTCAGTCCCTAAATCAAAGGCACAAAGATTTAAATTATTAAAATGAAAGAGCACAACAAAAAATATCCCTAATAACATTAACATATTACCTCCTCTTTATTAAATATTGCCACAGAGATATAGAAGTATAATAGGTATTTATTGAAATAAAAACTCTCTCGCTTATTTGAAAGTGTCAGTTCTATCTCGTTATATATCACATAATCTCCGTCTTTCTCCTTCTATCTCTCTGGTCATTATTCATAGTTAACACCGCAAATCAATCGTTTGCCTCATCATTATTTAAAAAAATAATTCTCTCTTCACCTTGCTAATAAGAGATTTTTAATATGTTACTAACTATCGTGCTTTTCTTTTATAATAATATACCACATTTATCATTAAATGTCAACAATTTTTTTTATTAAGTTCTCTTTGCCTTCTTATATCTAAAATTAGATATATTTTATGTTTTATCTTTTTAAAATTGCAAGTTGGTATTAATGAAAAGTATGTAAAGGAAGATTGTATTTTATAATTCATTAATAAAACAAATTGTATCTTAATTAATTATATTATTTCGTCTTTTAATGTTTAATACCCCTACTTCACCTTTCTATTTCCTAAATAAAATAGAAAGAATTTTATTAAGGTATTGAATTATTAATTGCTTCTTTTTGGATTCTGATATTTCATATTTTGAAGTAATATTCATCTGCGTTTTTCCAGAAACCACAGAGATATTTGTAGTAAATGTTTTGACATAATCACCAGTAGTTATAACTGTAGGCTTTATAATTTTTGATTGATACTTTATCGCAGCATTGATTATATCAGTAGAATAAACATATTTTTTCTTTTTTATATCTTTTGGATTTACCTCACCAGTAATTGTAATATTTTCAAGTTGATTATTTACCACAATTGAATGTATTCCTTTTATTCGGAGATTTCCAGTTGGTAGCACTGCTGCAACCTGAACAGTAATGCTTGCTTCAAGACGGGATTTATTTTTTGTTGAATACTTTTGCGATGTTTGAAAATTATCACTACTCCCAAGCGAAGGTAAAAAATTTATAAACGCGCCGCTTCCACCCTCTCCCTGGGCACTTACTTTCTGCATTTCAGAATTTGCCATTCTGTAATCTACAAGTGAGCGCTCATTAAATATTACCTTTATACTATCTCCTACTTTCCATTGCTTTGAAGTAGAATAAATATTCCCTCGCTCATTCCATAATGATTCAGCATAAATTATCCCAAGAAAAAACAAAATTAAAAAAAATGTAAAAATAAATCTTCTCATCGTTCCAAAATTGTAAAAATGTAATTTTCGTAATAATTACTATTTTTATTTTCGGCATCTCTTAAAATTACATAATAAATACCTGCATTCAATTCAACATAACCCAACTCGCCTTCGCTTGCTTGGTTGTTATTTATATTAGTAATTAACTCTCTATTGGCACTATAAATTTCTATCATAAAATCTACTGCTGGCACAGGTGAAATTCTAAATTTTAACCTTTTATTACTCCCTAATGAAAATTTGTAATAATCAATATCTGCTTTCGGTGAAATATATCCTTTAAAAGGAGTATTTAATTTTATCATTGTAGCATTATCAAAGCTATTATTAGGCTCAATTTCAAATTCCTTTGCGTAAGGAAAAAATTTAATAGAAAGTGTATATGGAGAATTTATATTCTGAAATTTATTTTTAGCATCAGAAACTGTAATAAAATATTTTCCTGATAGAATATAGAGGTCAGGAAAAAACTCAGATTCATTTACAGAATATGAATTTAATTCAAATAATTTTTCACCCATATGCGAATAAAGTTTTACTATAATATCAATATCAGAAAGAGGCGTAATAGAAATATTAAGTAATGAAGCCTTATTACTATCAATTGTAAATGTAAACCAATCAACATCTCCAGGTGGATTTATAAAACCCTTTACACTATCTTTTAAATAATTTGCATTGTTCATACTGTCATTTGGTTCAAATTCAAACTCCTTTTTATATTTTTCAATATTTACATAAAACTTATATGATATATTATCATTTTTTTGTCCTATATTTTTGGGATAAATTTTAGCATAATAATAACCCGGCTGCATAATGCCATAATTTTTTAAAACTTCAGGTTCATCAATTCCAAAGCCATCTATTTTTTTTAGCATAATTCCAAGTTCATTATAAAGTTCAACTATAGGGTCTATATCAGGCGTCCCTGTAAGTGCAATAGAAATTAGATTGCTTTCGTCTGAAACAAAAAATTTAAACCAGTCAACTTCTCTAAATTTTGAGGCGCTGTCAGCACAGTTCCATTGAGGGCTAAAATATCCCTTTATATACCCTTCTGTAATATCTATCTCATTTGCATCCCCAATTGTATCATTTGGCTCCATTTCTTCAAATGTATTAAAAGATAATTTATTTATAGTTAAAATATAAGGAATTGCTCTCTTCCATTCCCTTCTTTGTGTAATTCTTATAAAATATGTTCCCTTTCTTATATAAATATTTTTTATTCTTATTATATTCTCATTATTTTCAAATTCTGACTTTAATAGATATACGGATTTAATAACTTTATCCTGAAAGTATAAAGAAAGTTTCAAAGGATTTTTATATTTTGTTTTTAGTATTAATTCTATATCAAATTCACCTTCATCTGTATTAACAAATTTAAAATAATCAACATCACTTTTTTTTTCAATAGTGCCTTTTATTTTAATAGGCACATTAATTATTTGTGCTTGCCATCTTGAATGATTAGGTTCTACTTCTTGAACATATTTTCTTCCACAGGAAAAAAGGATAGATATAATTATAAAAAGGAACCAAATATTAAATCTCATATCAAAAATCCTGCGATTATAGCTGTCATAAAAGAAGCAAAGGTTCCAGCAATAAGAGATTTTATTCCCAAGGAGGCAACTATACTTTTTCTATTAGGGTCAATTCCTGCAAGCCCACCAATTAAAATTCCTATGCTCCCGAAATTTGAAAAACCACACAAAGCATAAGTAGAAATTACTATTGAACGCTGCGAAATTGCTCCAGATTGAATAAGTGGCTGAAGTTTCATATACGCTAAAAACTCGTTAAAAACAGTTTTTGTTCCCAAAAGTTGGGCAACAGTATAAGCATCTTTCACAGGCACCCCTAAAAAAATTGCAAATGGATAAAAAATATAGCCAAAAAGTCTATCAAGCGAAAAACCAACAAATTTCAAAATTCCATCCATCATCCAAATTAATCCTACAAAAGCAATAAGCATTGCACCAATTTGAATTGCAAGGTGAACCCCTGTTGAAGCGCCATTTGCAACTGCTTCAATTATATTTGTTTCCTTTTTTTCTATTTCAAATCTCACATATCCCATAGTTACAGGTGTTTCAGTTTCAGGCACCATAATTTTCGCAATTACAACTGCAGCAGGTGCACTCATAATAGAAGCTGCTAAAAGATGCCCAGCAGAGGCACCAAAACTTACATAAGTAGCCATAACACTACTAGCTATTGTGCTCATAAATGTGCTCATATATACAAAAATTTCAGATTTTGTCATCTTTTTTATATACTCTTTTATAGCTGTGCTGCTTTCAATTCCCATAAAAATAAGAAGTGCTGCACCAAACGATTCTGCACCTGAAATCTTCATTGTTTTTTGCATAACTTTTGCCATTAATTTTACAAAAAATTGAATTATTCCTAAAAAATAAAGTATTCCCATTAAAGATGAAACAAATATAATTATAGGCAATACTCTGAATGCAACAACAGCTCCAATATTATAATCCTGGACAAGCCTACCAAAAATAAAAGATGCCCCTTTATCACTGTAATTTATAACAGTATTAACAGCAATTTTTGCTCCTTCAAAAATAAGGAACCCAATTTTCGTTTTTAAAATAAATAATGCAAAAATTAATTGTAACCCTATTCCCCAACATATTATACGTAAACTAATTGCTTTTTTATTCTCCGATAAAAGATAAGCCAGCCCAAAAATAACAACAAGTCCGATAAGCGATTGAATTTTATATATCATTCGTGCCCAGGAGGACTTGAACCTCCAACCTCTGGAACCGCAATCCAGCGTTCTATCCACTTGAACTATGGGCACATTAAAAAATATTAAAGATTAAAAATTAAAAATTATTTAAATCTAATCTGTTTGCTCTATATTAATTATAATACCACCAAATTTTTTTGCAAATATATTATATATGCTTACACATATTACACCAACTACTGCTTTTAATAATGCTAATAGA
>CAZSCZ010000051.1:0-13309 GCA_964605455.1 uncultured Spirochaetia bacterium | reverse complement strand
CGTCCCTCATTTATTTTTTCTTGTGCCAAATATAAGGTTCAATGCTTCTAACCGTGTATCTTCTCTCTGTCTGAAAACGCCTCTTAATGCTGAAGTAACAGTAATAGAACCTGGCTTTTTAACACCTCTCATTGACATACATAAATGTTCAGCCTCAACAACAACAATTACACCCATTGGGTTGAGTGCATTCATTAAAACATCGGCTATCTCTTGAGTAAGTCGTTCTTGCACCTGAGGCCTTTTTGCTATTACATCAACAATCCGTGCAATTTTGCTTAAGCCAGTAAAAATACCGTTTTGAGGAATATATCCTATATGGGCTTTCCCTATAAATGGAATAAAATGATGTTCACACATTGAATATAGCGGAATATCTTTTACCATAATTATTTCATCATAAACCTCTGTTTTGAACTTTTTTATAATTTTTGAAGGGTCCTTACCTATACCAGCAAAGATTTCTTCATACATCTCTGCAACTCTTTTAGGTGTTTCTTTCAGATTATCAGAATTAGGGTCCAACCCCAATGCAATTATTATTTCTTTCATTGCTTTTTCAATTCTTTTTTTATCAATTTGACGATTCATTTTCTTTATCTCCCATATACTTATCATTAAAAATAATTACATAAATTCATCTTCTACATCATCCATTTCCTCTATCATTTTTGCGGTCATCTTCTCATGGTGTGTAATATCTTCAATTTCAAAAAAGCCTGAAACAAAAAATAAAATTCCACCAGGTATAATAAAAGTAATAAGGAAATATAGATACCAAGGAATAGTTATAATAGGAGATGGTGAAAATCTATTCAAATTAAAAATTATAATTATAAGATTAGCATAAGTTATAAGAAAATTACCTAAAGGGCTATTAGTTTTAATTAATTTAGCACCTTTTGTTCTATTTTTTGTAAAAGGATAGAGAAGGTTCCCACCCATAAATCCAAACAAGTCTTCAATAATATGTAATGAGAAAGCAAGCGCAGCAATTATTCCAGCAAGTTTTCCGAAGATAAGCCCTGCAATTATTCCTAAAAGTATACCTACTGTAAAGCTATGAGACCATTGTCTATACCATGGCAAAAACTCCACTTCAAGTTTATCACCTTTCCTTTCAAATTTAAAAGAAGGGCCTGACTTTATATCAATAATAAAAGGTTTTTGTAATTCTTGAGATAATTTTCCTTTTATTTTTGCTTTTCCTTTTTGTTTTTTATGGTTTTGTAGTTCTGTGCCTGGATATGGCACCTGAGAAGTTGAAACAACTGGGCCAATTTCCACTACAACACTATCTGTCTTTGAATCAAACATTACAGTATATCTTCTCCAGGTAAAAGCTGAAAGTTTTATAGTATGTAGCTGAACTTCTGTTGTTTTACCTGTTTCGTATGCTTCATTTGCTGCTTTAGCAATTTGTTTAGCTATCTTTTTTGCATTAAGATTATTAGGCTCTGGCTCAATTTCATAGTCAGGCTTATCCAGATATCGTCCAAATTTAAAATCAAGAGTATCAGGCAAAATGCCAAAAATTCCGCCAAGAAGGAGTATAAATGATTGCTGTTCAGCTGCTATTCTTACAGCTTCGCCAAAGAATGTTGAGACTGCTACACCTGTTGTAAAATGTGCTATTCCTTTCATTTTAAAAGCCCCAGAAATTTTAAAATTTTAGGACCTAATCCTGCCATATTCAATATAATAGGAATCAAAAGCACACCAATACAATTCATTCGTCTTGAATTAAACATAACAGGTATAAATCCAATTGAAGTTCCAACAATCATAATAAGAATGCCAATTGGACCTGTTAATAAAAATATTATTATAACAAGTATAAAAAGAACTACCAATGAGATTAATCTATAATTTATATGTTCTATTAATCTAATTACCAGTTGCGAATAAAATAACGAAAGAATAAAAGCAAGTGCAGCAGAAATTAGCATAGTTCCAAGAGCGATCCAATAATCATTTGCACTATGTGGTGTATATAATGGAGTTAACATCCAAGCAAGCTCACCACGAGTAATATGTAAAGTAGGCACAAAGAAAAGGAGAAAGGCACCTACATAATAAACAGTTTTAGATACTCCTTGAGAAAGCACAAATATTCTTTCATCTCTTTGAGCTGTTGCATAACCAGCCAAAAGTCCACCAACACCACCAGTTACAATTGGAAAAAGTGCAGCAAAAATTCCTCCAAGAAATCCAGCAGCAGAGCCACGTGCAATTAAACTACCGTCCAAATTAATAGATTCAGATATATGTTGTGCTGGAATTTCTATTTTTGAGATAATATTTGTAATAATCAATGGAATTGCAAAAAGTCCAATAAAAGCAGGCATTACTCTCTGAAAAGATATTTTTAAATGTAACAGACTCTTATTCATTATAATAATCCCCAAAAATCCCGAAAGAATAAGTGTAAGAATGCCTGCAGCTAGCGATTTCCAAGCTCCAAAAAACTTTCCAAATCTTGTTTTAGCACGTTTCATTCCATTAGACCATTCTGTCATTACCATATATACCAAAATAAGCCCTAAAATCCAAAACATATGAGGAGAAAGAATTCGTATAACTTTTGGAAAAACATAAAATGAAAACGGGGTTGCCAGAACAAGTAATAAAATACCAATAACTCCTCCAATTGAAGTTATAACAGATGCTTCATATCCCCTACCTTCAAGCATATATTTCTGACCAGGTAAAACTACAAATATTGTGCTATCATCTGGTGCTCCTAAAAATACTGATGGAATTGTATTTAAAAACGAATAAGTTACAATCATTGACATTATAAATACAGGTAAAATATTAGTTGGTATTATATTCTTAAAAGTAACAGAAAAAACAAGTATAATTCCTGCTACATTATAAATATGAAGTCCTGGTATAATTGAAACCATTGAAGCAATTAATGTTCCAGCAATAGTATATATTAATAAATTTATAAAATTCATTTTACTTATTTGTTGATATAGAATTAGGACTCGTTTTTTCTAAAAAAGGCTCTTTAACTTTTTCAATTTTTTTTATAATTTCAACCTGCTGAGCATATTTAGGAACAATCTGCAGCCCCCCATTATACTGACTCACTTTCCCTTCTACTGCTATTTCAGTTCCACTAATAATATATTCAGATTCCTGTATATTTTCCAATATATCATTCCACAAAACTACTTTGAGCTCACCTGTATTATCTTTTAAAGTAAGGATTCTTCCTTTGTTAAATTCATAATAATCAATTATTTTTCCACTTACTTTTATAATTTTTCCCAGGTCGTTTGTTTTTATCTCTCCTATATTTAAAAACGGTATAAATTTTTCTTTTTCTTCTACTTCTTCTAATTCTTCTGCTTTTTCAAGTATCACAAAATCCTCCACTTTTTTAGGAACTATTTGAAGTTTCCCTTTATAAATTTCAACTCTTCCTGTAACAGAAACAACTGCACCTTCTTTTATCTCGGACTTTGATAAAAAAGCATTATAAATATCATTCCATAACATAACATATATAAAAAATTCACTATCAGATATAGTAAGTGTAACACCTTCAGAAGACTTGCGAAATTTTGTTATTTTTCCACTGGTTTTAATAATTCTATTAATCTCATCACTTGTAATTTCACTTATTTTATATTCAGGGATATTAGTGCTATAGGAAACTACTTTTATACTTTTAGCAGAAACAGGAACAACATTGTAATAACCAGCATAATATGAGAGAACTCCTCTTACTTTAATTTTATAGCCAACATCTAATTTTGGAATATTTCTGCCTAATATATTTAAATTTATTGGAATTTTTATCTTGTTTTTGCCGTTAATATCAGTTATAAAAAGAGCTATATATTTTCTATAATAGTATCTAATGTCAGAAACAATACCTGTTACAGTGACTCGTTTATTAATTAAGGCATTAAATATATCAGATAATTTAACTGGCATAAAAGGTGTATGTATAATTTTTACTCTTTCAGGAACATTTATTATTAAAATTTTCTGGGCACCTTTTATTCTTACTGTTCCTTCAACATCCATTATATCTCCAAGTCTTGGAATTTTGTTAAGCTTCTTAAGCTTTAATGCAGCAGTTCTATATGCTTTTACTATTATATCTTCAGTTCCATCATCAAGTTGCACTGTAAATGTGGCAAGTTTCTTATCAAATAAAGGATAACGACATACAGTGCCTTTTACCCTAATGTAAGCAAAATTCATTGCTGATGAAATTTCGTTTATTTTAACAAGAGGAATCTCTTGGTGAACAGAAGTAAAATAAAGTATTATAAGTCCTATAAAAGAAAATACTAATGAACCATAGCGAAAGATTTTTATATTTAATCTTTTAGGAATATTTGCACCGCAATAGGGACATCTCTCATAAGTACCAACAAATCTACCACAATTTGGACATCGCGTTTCGTCTACACTCATATAGATTAGCCATAAATTTTTTTTATTAATATTAAATTCAGATTTAAAGTCAATAAAAATCTCTAAAATTAAGTTGACTTTAAAATTAAATCTCATTAGATTATGGAAAATTTATTGAATATAAGTTAAAAATGATAGAAGCAAACGATTTAAAATATGGAATAGTAATTAAGAGTAATGATGAGCTTTATCTTGTGCTGGAAACACAGCATGTAAAACCAGGCAAAGGTCCTGCTTATGTAAGAGCAAAATTAAAGAATTTTCTTAAAGGTAATGTAATTGAAAAAACATTTCGTTCTAATGAAAAGATTGAAGATATATATATTGAAAGGAGAAATATGCAATTTTTATATAAGGCTGATGATGAATATACATTTATGGACAATAAGAGTTATGAGCAGGTTACTCTTACCAATGATATTATAGGCGAATCCACAAAATTTTTAAAAGAAGGAATGAATGTTGAAATCCAATTTTATAATGAAACTCCGATATCAGTAATTTTACCGACATTTGTAGAACTTAAAGTTGTATCAACTGAACCAGGTCTTAAAGGAGATACTGTTTCAACTCCAATGAAGCCTGCTAAAGTTGAAACAGGTGCTACAATTATGGTTCCTTTATTTATAAATGAAGGTGATATTATAAAAATTGATACAAGGACAAATACTTATATTGAAAGGGTGTAACAATGAATATAAATACTTTGGAATATTTAAATGAGATTTTGAAAGATACAGAAGTATCTGAATTTACAATTCAACGAGGTGGGACCAAAATTTATATTAAACGGGAACCGATAAGATATAAAAAAATTGAAAGGGCAGAAGAAACCAAAAAGATAGAGAAGCCTGCAGAAAAGGTAGAGAAAAAAGAAGAGAAGGAAGAGCGACGACATATTTTAAAATCACTAACTGTAGGTATATTTTATAGAGGGAAAACTAAGTTTGCCCCACCGCTTGTTAAAATTAATAGTCATATAAAAAAAGGTGACCAAGTAGGGATAATTGATTGTATGGGAATGATAGAAAAGGTTACATCAGATGTTTCAGGTAAAGTTGTAGAAATTCTTGTTGATAACCATAAACCTGTTGAATATGGGCAGCCATTATTTGTTATAGAAAAGGAGTAATTCAATGATAAAGAAAGTTTTAATAGCAAATCGTGGCGAAATTGCATTACGAGTAATTCGTGCCTGTAAAGAGTTGGGCATAAAGACTGTAAGTGTTCATTCTGAAGCTGATAAATTCAGTTTACATCGCAAATTTGCAGATGAAGATATATGTATAGGTCCTGCTTCAGCTCGTGAAACATATTTAAATATACCGCGTATCATTGCTGCTGCTTTAATTACAGGAGCTGATGCTATTCATCCGGGATATGGTTTTCTTGCTGAAAATGGGACATTTGCTGATATATGCAAAAAAAACAGGATAAAATTTATAGGGCCAACCCGTAAGATGATTGAGCTTATGGGCGATAAAGCTATGGCACGAAAAACAATGATTGAAGCAGGTGTGCCTGTTGTGCCTGGAACAGAAGGAGTTGTTAAAGATATTGATATGGCTAAATCTGAAGCAAGACGAATAAAATATCCTGTAATACTCAAGGCAACAGCAGGCGGTGGTGGTAAAGGAATGAGAATAGCTAGGAATGAAAAAGAACTTTTGGAATTTTTCCCAATTGCGCAGGCTGAAGCAAAAGCTAATTTTGGAAATCCAGGAATTTATATAGAAAAATATATTGAACATCCAAGACATATTGAGTTTCAAATACTTGCTGATAAATATGGTAATGTAATACACCTTGGCGAAAGAGATTGTTCAATTCAACGACGCCATCAAAAACTTATTGAAGAGACACCCTCCCCTATTATGACTCCTCAACTTAGAACAAAAATGGGTGAAGCAGCTGTTAAGGCTGCTAAATTTATTAATTATGAAGGTGTTGGTACTATTGAGTTTCTTGTTGATAAAAATAAAAACTTCTATTTTATGGAAATGAATACACGAATTCAGGTTGAACATCCTATCACTGAAGAAATTACAAGGATAAATCTTATTAAAGAGCAAATGCTCGTAGCTACAGGCGAAAAATTACAGTATAAGCAGTCTGATATCCAATTTATGGGGCATTCATTTGAATGTAGAATTAATGCTGAAGACCCATACAATGATTTTGCCCCATATCCTGGGAAAATTGAGTCGCTACATTTTCCAGCTGGACTTGGTGTCAGAGTTGATTCACATATATATGCCGGATATGCTATACCACCATATTATGACTCGCTTATTGCTAAACTTATTGTATGGGGACATAATAGAGATGAATCTATTAAAAGAATGAAAAGATGTCTTGATGAAATTGTTATTGAGGGAATTAAAACCACTATTCCATTCCATAAACAGGTTTTTCAGAATAGAAAGTTTGTAGCTGGTGATTTTGATACCCATTTCCTTGATTCCTTTAAAATGAAATAGAAAATTATGAAATTTCAAAAATATTTTGACAATGGGCTTAAATCACTTAAAAAGGGTGATTATCTAAGTGCTGTATCAAATTTTGAAGAATGCCTCGCCTATGATAAAAATGATTATCTGGTTTATTATTACCTTGGACTTACTTATATCTTCAGAAAAGATTATGAAGATGCATATAAATTTTTACTTAAAGCGTATAAACTAAATTCAGAAGATGTAAGTGTTATAAATGCAATTGCTTTTGTAAATCTAAAAGATGGTAATATCCAAGAATCTATAAATTACTGGTTGGATGCTCTGGATATTGAACCTAAAAATGTAAATGTAAAACGAAACCTTGAAAAAGTAAGAAAAGCAAAAGATGTAAAAAAACTTTCAGAAATTGCAAAGCCAGAAGATTTTATTGGATTTAAAATAAAAAGAAAATTGTCTTTACCACCTATTACTTTTATCCTTATCTTTAAGAAAATAAAAATTAAATATATAGTTGGTATAGTTATCCCTCTTTTTCTTATTTTCATTTTATATCTCTTAATTTTAAAACCTACTTATAATAGTAAAAAAATTGCTCAACCTATAAATATCTCTTCACCACAAAATCTTTCAATCAAATCACTCAATAAAATTAAACTCCCTGAGATTGAAGAAGATTATATTCAAGATAAAAATATAAAAAAAAGTTTATTTAAATTTACAAAAAGTGATACCAAATTTATGTTTAATAAATGTAAACAATATATAAAGAGAAAAAAGTTTAATTCTGCTACAATTATTATTAACAAAATACTCCATTCTAATTTACATTTTATAATAAAAGAAAAGTTCAGAATTTTAAAAGAATTCATTCCAGAAATTAAAAAATTCAAAATAAATGATAATATTTCATATAGCGAAGTTATGAATTTTCCAGCTATTTATGAAGATGTTCAGATTATATGGGAAGGAAAGGTGGAAGATATTAAATTTGAGGAAGAAAAAAATATAACACGATTTAAATTTATTGTTAAAGAAAATAATGATACTGTAGGAGTAACCGAAGTATATTTAAATCAGATTTTACCTGTTTTAAAAAATAGTATAACCATAAAATTACTTGGAAGATTTGAAGGTCTAAAAGAAGGGACAAGGTATCCACTTGTGGAAGGAAAATCTATTAAAATAATAGAGGATAAAAGATGAGGGTAGTAATTCAGAGAGTAAAATTTGCAGAAGTGATTGTTAAAAATAAAAGCGTTGGTAAAATAGGTAAAGGGCTTCTAATTTTCTTAGGCATAAAAAAGGGAGATACTGAGAACGAAATTAAGTATTTAGTAAATAAGATTATAAATCTGCGTATTTTTGAAGATTCAAATGGAAAAATGAATTATTCTATAAAAGATTTAAACTACGAACTTATGATTGTATCTGAATTTACATTATATGGGAATTGTAAAAAAGGATTTAGACCAAATTTTCAAGATGCAGCTCCTATAGAGTATGCAGAAAAATTATATAATATCTTTGTTGAAAAGATAAAAGAAAGTGGACTTAAAACAGCTACAGGGATTTTTCGTGCAATGATGGATGTTCATCTTATTAACGATGGTCCTGTTACAATAATTATGGAATCCTAAATATACTACAATATTCCTTTAAAGCATTTTTTAATATGCTTTGAAGGCAGAGGTTTACCAAATTTATTTGCAACAATTGTTGCAAGAGTTGAAAATGGGAGAGCAATAACAAGTGGATCAACAAAAGCCCATTTTGTGCCCTGTGCAAGCGAATCTACACCAAATATAGTTTTACATAGAAGTAGTGGTCGTGATTCTTTTATATGAACAAAAAATATCCAGAAGAAACTCACAATAAATCCCATAATAAATCCAGTAATAGCAGCGGTTTTATTTATTTTCTTTGAAAACAGTGCGCCAATATATATTGGGAGAAATGATGAAGCGCAGAGCCCAAAGAATATTGCTGTTCCTCTTGCAACAATTGCTGTTCCACATTCAAAAAATAGCGGCAATCCCCAAGCTAAAAATAAACTTATCAAAATTGTTATTAAAATTCCCATCTGAGTTATAAGTATTGGTTTACCCTTGCCGCCAAGCCATTTTTCATAAACATCTCGTCCAATAGCTGTCCCCATTACATGAAATTGTGAACTTAAAGTTGACATAGCTGCTGAAAGTAAAGTTATCATAAATATAGCAGTAAACCATTGAGGCATAGCGTTTTTAATATAAAGTGGTATAATATTACCTACATTTTTGTTTGCTGCAATAAATGAGATTGTTTTATAATCTGAGTGTTTATAAAAATATACATTAGAAAGTGAGCCAATAATAAAAGCAACACCTGTCATCATAAGAATAAATATTCCACCAACCAGAACCGCACGATTTAATTCTCTATCACTTTTAACAGTCATAAATCTTACAGCAAGTTGTGGCTGAGCAAGCACACCTATTCCTACACCAAGTATTATAGTAGTTACAAGTACAAGCCAAAATTCTGACAGAAAAGTAGGAAAAGATGTCCAACCTGTATGACCTTTGGCGCCAAATATTTTTATTGCTACATCTGACATTTCTGTGAGTTGTTTGTGTGCATTTATTACTCCGCCTAATTTTGAATATGTAATAATTAAAAGAAGAGTCATACCAATAAACATCAAACCACCCTGAAATGCATCAGTATACATAACTCCTTTAAGTCCACCCATAATTACATAAGTTGCAATTATAACTGTAAAGAAAAACAATGCAACATCATAATTTATATTTAAAATCTGTGCAATAAATTTAGCGCCCCCTATTAGAACCACACTTGTATAAAGTGGCATACTTATAAATATAAGCAATCCTGTCGCTCCTTGTAAAAATTTTGAATTATAACGTTCACCTAAAAATTCTGGAAAAGTATGGGCGTTTAAATTAAGCCCCATTTTACGAGTGCGTTTGCCAAAGTAAATAAATGCTATAAATATCCCTATAAAAATATTTAAAAATGTAAGCCATAAAATACCCATACCAAATACTGCCGCAGCACCACCAAAGCCTACAATAGCTGAGGTGCTTATAAATGTTGCACCATAAGATAATGCCATTATATAAGGTTGAATAGACCTACCACATACCATATAATCTGATACAGTCCTGGTCCCACGATATCCATAGTAAGCCAAAAAACCAATAATAAATAAATAAATAATAACAAATGATGCTAACAATAAAATATTCATTAGTTAAGACTTCCACTGAAAATTATAATACTTTCTCTATCTTTGCTTCTTCTTTTGCCCATCTTTTTTCTTTCTCCAATTTAATGCTTTTAATCTCTACCCCGTGATTCCAATTAATAAGTCCATAAATTACACATAAAATTGCACTTAAAATCATAAGTAAAAATCCTAATAAAACCCAAAAATCTTTAAAACCTAACATTTTTATTTCTCCTCCCTGGTAATAAAATTTTTGATAAATTATAAAACTCTATTTTATTTGTCAAGTTTTTGTTCTCTTCTGTAGCAATGAAGATTGAACTGCCAAAATTTATCTTTAATTAGTTTTTTATCTATAACATTAGTCTCATATCTTAATCTTATTGCTGAAAATTAAAAAAATTGAGAAACTTTATAATTAGCCAGGCTATTTTATAATTGCGATTTTTAAATATTTAGTTACACTTTCTTTATTTTTTTTAGCTACCAAGACTCCTATATAAATACCACTGGATACATATTCACCATAAATATTTTTTTTATCCCAGATAACAGTGTTTCCACAAGTATAACCTGGTATATTGCTATATTCTTTTATTAATACGCCTGCAATATTATAAATTTTGAGTAAAATAATACAATCCTCATCTGCTTCAAAATAAAATTTTATATTTTCGTCCTCTTTATAACACGGATTAGGATAACAATAAAATTGATAAATCCAAACTTTTGTTTCTTTTTTATTTATTGTAAAATATACAATATTTGTAGTAGTATTAGCCGCCTTATCTGATGCTATTATTCTATAAGAATGTGTTCCATTGGGAAGTCCATTTTCTAAAAGATATTCTGCTTCTACAGAGAGATTATCAATATCTTTTATTATAAAATCTGAAATTTGGTCAGCATCAATAAAAAACATTATTGAAGTTTTGTCAATACCTGAGAAAACATCTACAATTTTAAAATTAAATTTTATTTTTCTATATTCAAATGTTTCATACATTTTTGGTGAAAAGTCTGAAATATATGGTGGCACATTATCAGTACTGGGTTTCTTTATATTAAATGAAACTGAAGGGTCCCCAAATAGATTTAAACTTAAAAGCGTAATTTGATTTACAACAGGTGCTTCTTGCAAATATTCGTCGTATATATTATAAAAATTTGTATATACCACTTTAGTCTTATAAAATGCCCTACCAATACTTAGTTTATCTTTTATCAGAAATTTTGTGAAATAATAATTAAAACTTGAGCTACCACCACTTTGCTCATTTGTCCAATATGAAACATCATAAATAACAGTAGTTCCACCTATGTAATTTATAGCTCCTCTTTTCAAAATAGATTTACATAAATTATCATATTCTGGCGCAGCTGTTAAACAACTATTTGCAAAAATGACAGAAGGTTTTAAATTAGAAAGATATTCAGATGAATAAATATCTACAAATTTTATTGTTGAAAGTTCTACATTTTCTGGCAGATGATTACCATCATCAGCATTCCAAATTTTTCTATAAACTCCGTAAGGTCCACCGTGTGCTTCAATATTTATATATCCTACTCCATTCTGCCATAAATAACGCAATTTATCTTCGTCAAGAGGATAGTTAGATAAATAATCTGATTTTTTAAATCCTTCCTGCTCATAAAATGTATAGGTATTAAATCCTTCCTGTAATAAAATTTTATCTTTCAAATATTCAAGCACTTTTGCTCCATCAATAAATGGATAACCCAGATTATCCTCGTTTTTAAAAAATAAAATTGCTCCTGCTAAAATTGCACTTTTTTTATAATCTCGCTCGTCCTGTTGAAACATAATTACTCGTCTTAAATAGTCTTTTATATCATTTGAATTATCAAAAGGAATTCGTCCAATAAAAATATCTGTTGAAAAACTTATATTGTCCTCGGTATATTCAGCATAAATTCCATTCCCATTTGAGTCCCAATCTCCATTTAGATCTGCATAATATTGGTCTGTATAAAATTTTACATTCCAAACACCTGAATATTGAGAAGAGATATTATATGCAGGTTGAACTTCTCTTGCTGGTATATCATCATAGGAACCAATTAATAAAATATATTTAAATTTCGTTATACTATTTGTTGCTATGATAAAATTTCTAATCTTTTCTGGCAAATCTTTTCCTGAAAGATTTATAATTTTTTCAATAGTTTTACAAGCAACACTATCGCCTAAATCTCTTCGCCAAGATGTATAAAGTGAAATTGCACTCATATATTCTGATTTTGTTATAATTAAAAAATTTTCAGCTTCAAGGAATAAAGGAAAAAATAAAATCAATATTGTAATAACAGATTTTTTACTCATTATTACAAATTAATTTTAATTGAAAATTTGTTTATAATCTGACTATCATCAATATCTGGATAACGAAAATAATGGAAATTATAATTTATATAGAATAATGAAACCCAAATTTTAAGCCCTATAATATAAGATATGGTGGTTTTATTAAAAAAATCAAAAGTATAAATTCCAGTGCTCAGATGAAAAAAACGGAAAATATATAATTCTATTTTGGTGTATAATTGAATCTTTTCAATATCAACAGTATTTAAAACATAAGAAAATACAAAAGGCTCAAATAACATTAAAATGCCTACAATATATTCAGGTGTAATATAAAAGGAGGAATTATATTCATTTTCAATCTTTGTATAGCCTATATCATTTATACCAGATATAAAATACAGATAATTTAAAAATTTATATTTCATACCTACATCAATTCCAAAACCAGAGAGCGATAAAAATTCAATTGCATCTTTATACATTACAAAAGAATATATTTTTTCATTTATCCCTAAAGTTATTCTATGACTCTGAAAAGATTGATGCAGTATTACAAGATTTTTCTCTTTTGAACCAGTACTAAATTTTGTTTCATATTTCCATTCAAAATTGTTCCAGAGCGCTTTTAAAAATAGTCCAGAAACAAATGAATTTTTTTGGAAAGAAATACCAATGTTTCTTACTTTAATAAAGCTTTCTTCTTGACCATACCAATCTTTTGTCTTGAAATAAGAACAAAATATAGTTAAACCATGCATATTTTCTATTAAAGCGGGATTATGTAATACTGAGGAATTTTCAGAAATATTCAAAAGAGTTATTTCATAAGGATGTGAAGCGAGAGAATTTATA
>CAZSCZ010000050.1:0-13375 GCA_964605455.1 uncultured Spirochaetia bacterium | reverse complement strand
GTTAGAGGATGCAGGAGAGATAGTGGTTGCGCGTGGCGGTGAAGATGAAATGATTATATAAAAAAATTAACTAATTCAGATTTTTTAAAAAAATGTAGAAACAGGACTTTAGTCCTGTTAGAATATAGTTTGTGGTGAACAAGTATACCTGTTCACTTAAAAACCACAAGGCAATAATAATTTTTGGCATTTTTTAGAAAACCTGAAATATTACAAATTTTTCCATAAGGAGGAAAATTTTATGAGTAAAAAAGTTGTGCTTTGTATTTTCATTATCATAATATTTTTCGGATCCTGTGCAACTTTTGATCCGTCGCTTTTTAAGAAGAAACCCAAAGCAGAAATAGAAAAAGTTGATATTGAATCTATAAGTTTTGAGGATATTACATTGTTATTTGATGTGAAAATTTCTAATCCTTATCCTATAGGTATTACATTAGCAAAAGTTTCATCAATATTTACAATAAATAATAAACAGCTTTTTAAAACTTGCACAAAAAATAGGCTTAAAGTAGCAGCTAATAACAGCGTCATAAACTCTTTTAGAGTTAATTTAAAGTATAAGGATATAATAGATATTGTAAAAGATTACGAAAAACGGGAAAATATTGATTGTGGCATATCAGGAGATATTGTTCTTGCTATTCCAAAAGTAGGGGTGCCAGGAGTTCCAGATAGTTATACATTTCATTACAAATTGAACAAGCAGATTCCAACTATCAAACCTGTTATACGAATAAAGGATTTTAGAATTAAAAAGCCGTCTACCAAAGAGATTATAAAAGCTGTTAAAAACAGTAATAAAAATATTGACCCTCTTACAGCTATAAAAGTGATTAATAAACTTTTATCAGGCAAATATGAAGAGGCCTTTAAAGTAATCAAACCAGAAGATTTGGATATCTCTTTTGATGTAAACTTCAAAATAGAGCTTAAAAACAAAACAAAGACAAAGATTAATTTTAGTTATTTAAACTATGATTTTTTTCTAAATGGTGACAATCTAATGAAAGGTATGACGAAAGATATCAAAACCATTGGTAACAAATCAGTATTAGAAGTTAGAAACAAGGTAAATTTAATAGCCTTCAGTAAATCTATCACAAAGGCGCTTTTACACAAGAGAGGTGATTTTTATTTAAAAGGTGAAACAGCTATTAAACTACCTGATAGTATCAAGAAAGAACCTGTAAAATTACTTTTTGATGAGAAAGGACGAGTGAAAGTAGCTGTTAAATAAGATTTTATATTTTGCTTTTTATTCTCTATAATCCTGAAGATGGCCGAGCAAAGAGATAAATCCGCGTAAAGCCAATTTTATATCTTTCCAATGTCGTAATGTAAGAATAGATTTTATAATAAAAAGAGGATGCAAATGAATTCTCCACATTTTTTTGCACCATTTAGCTGTATCAATACTCGTTTTTAATATTTGATGTGCCATATCAAATTTTTCATAATCTTTTGGGTCAACTATAAACCAATCTTTTCTAAGAGCTTCGTTATAGAGAGGTGTGCCGGGGTAAGGAAGGATTATACTTGACTGAAGCGAGTCACCGAAATGGGTTTTATAAAGCATTATCTCTTTTGTGAATTTATAAGTATTTTCAGCATCTTTTTCATCTTCCCACGGATAGCCCACCATTGTAGTAAGCATTGCAATAAGCCCATAATTTTTTGCTTTTTTAATTCCAGCCATTATTTCTTCTGCTGACTCATCCTTTTTCAGCTTCTCCAAAGTTTTATTGTTGCCAGATTCAACTCCAATTTTAAGTAATCTAAATCCTGTTTCTTTTAATAATTTACATACAGAATCTGTAAGCGAATCAGCTCTTGCATTTGTAGATATTGAAATTTTACCTATAAGATTTCGCTTTTTCATTTCTTTATGAAAATCTACAAGCCATTCTTCATTCCATAAAGCACCTGATTCATTATCATCAAACACTTCTTCTATTTTATAGTTCTTATATAAATTTTCAATTTCATCTACAACTTTTTGAGGCGATTGTAATCTTGCAGTGCATCGCCAAAAAGAATGTTGCCATATACAAAAGCTGCAAAGTCCGGGCATTTTTGTTTGATATTTTTCTGTAATTTTTTTTCTTGATTTAAAATTTTTCCATGAATTAGAACCACCACAACCTCTACCACTCATTATATATCCACAGGGATGATATAGATAAGCTTCTCCATATATATGCCACATTGTTAAATCTCTATCAATTAGTGGTAATTCGTTCAGATTATAAAATTTTGCGAAACCTGAACTTTTGATTTTATTCCCTTCTCGGAAAAAGATACCTGAAGGCATTTTAGCAATTTTTCCCTGTCTGAATCTTATAAAATCTCGTATAATAAAATCGTAATCTCCACCGGCAATACATATATCTGCTTTTGAAAAATTGAGAGACTCTTCCGGATAGAAAACTATGTGGTCTCCAACTAAAATTACTTGTGTTGAATGAATATTTTCTTTTATCCAGTTTATATACTCCCAATGTTTTTTCAAAATTGGCGCTTTTGTTTCTATTACAATATAATCAGGCGAAAATTCTAAAAGTTTTTTATTAAATTCCTCAAATTTCATTCTTAAATTAATACCATCAAGGTATAAGACTTCATTACCATCATTTTTAAGCATTGTAGCCAGATATGCCATTACTACAGGATAAATGCGAACTTCCCTTGAATTTGTGAACTTAAATTGCCTGTTTTGGGTTAGAAGTGGATATTCATTTTTATATTTTATTGGTGGATAAATTAAAGCAACTCTCATATTTTTACCTTGCATTTATAATAATCATAATTCCAAAAGGAATATATGTAATTAAGAATTTTACATTTTTAAAATCTAATTTTAATATTTGTTCTTTGAAAACCAGAATTTTTGCAATATACCAAGTAAAATTACATACAACAAGAGAGAGTAGAATTTCTTTTATTGTAAAAATATGTAAAATATAGGCTATTGCTAAATAAATTAACGACAGAGATATATTTGCCAGTAAACCCTGAATAGAGATAGTTTCGTCTGTTTTCATTAATTTTTGGTTGAAGTTCAATATATTGAAAAAATTTTTGCCCCATAGCTTATCAAATATGTCAATAGTATAGAAACACAGTCCTGTAAGCAGTCCTACAGCAAGGGAAAATTTTATAAATCTATAGGAGGGGATAAAAATAAAAATTATAGCTACAATAATAGAAATAAGAAAAGAATTTTTAATAGTATTTATATTTATAAAAATCTCTGCAGGATGTTTTTCATTATCTATGCATATTTTCTTAATTTTATAAAATGTTCCATATCCAATAAAAATTAACACATTAAATACAAATAGATAATAACCCAAGCCTGTATATAAAATTAGTAGAACACCATATATGAGAAACATCTCATTAAATTTTATAATATCAAGTAAAAGCAAAATTATTACAAACATTGCACAAACGATAAATCCAAAGACGAAATTTAATCCACTTATATGAATGTGAAAGTCTACAAATTTTGTTATATACATAAATACTGGACCAAAAATAGATATTGAAATGTTATCATTAATCATCATAGGATTTATACTCTCAAGCAATCCAATAAATATTGCCGTAAGAAATATAGCTATTCCATCACTTTTAAGCACATACCCATTATAAAAATAGAAGTAGATTATACCAGTTAAAAAACCTAATCCCCAAAAGAAAAATAAGCCTGAAAAATCTTTTTTTGTATAGGGAATAATTTTATTAAGTTTAATATTATTACGCAAAATTCCTGTTATTTTATCAATAAGCAGGTTTAACAGGAGCACATAGCCAACAAGTGTCTGTGGTAGAAATATTAAAAAAATTAAGGAAGGGAAAAGGACCCATCTTAGTGTAGTAATTTCTTTGCCTAATTTTATTTTGAATTTTTTTATTTTAGCAGAGAATTCGTTAAAAATTATTAAAAATACAATAATCAAAAAAGATAATTTATTTAAATATTTAAAAAATATTACAGGTATAGCGAAGCTCATATAGTAGATATTAGTAAGTTTAAAGAAATCTCTTAATATATTAATAAAAGTTTTCTTAAATTTCAATAGTAAGTCCTTCATAAGCTGGTATTATTTGCAAATCAGAAGTAGGGGCAATTGTATTTAAATACTCTTTTGCTCTTCGTTCTGTATTTTCTATAAACTCATCAGTGTAAGTAGGGTCATGATGAAAAAGCACAATGCGTTTTGCGTTTGCTCTTAATGCAACATCAACAGCCATAAGCGTAGAGCTATGGCCCCAATTTATTTTATTTATATATTCCTCTGGTGTATATTGTGCATCAAAAATTAAAACATCCGTATTGCTCCATAAATTTGCAATCTCTTCCATAAATTCTTCGTCTATTTTATAAAATTCTGTATCAGTAGCATAAACAACACTTTTATTATTGAAAACTACTTTATAAGCATACGAACCGCCCGGGTGAATTAATTTATTCCATAAAACTTCTACTTTATTATTAATATTTACTATTTCTGATTTTTTTAGCACTTTAAATTCTTTAGCAGAAGGTATTTCTTCTAATCTTGCCGGGAAATATTCTGGTTTTTGCTGAAAAGAGAGTCTTTTTTCAATATCAGGGAATGGAGAGTAAAAGATAAGTTTAAAATTTTTATTATATGCAGGTGCAAAGAAAGGTAATCCCTGAATATGGTCCCAATGTGTATGTGAGAAAAATATATGAATAATCCCACCATTTTTGAATTCAGGCATCTGAAGAATTTTGAATCCCAGTGCACGCGCACCAGAACCCATATCCAAAATTACTAATGTCCCATCGCACTGTACACTTATACAAGGCGTATTCCCACCATAAACACCGCGAATAGATAACGGAAGATTATTTAAGAAACTTCTTATTTTCTCATCAGAACTCATATCAACTCCTCGCGAAAGTATAAGCAATTTTTTCATCTTATTATAAATATCCTCAGGACTTTGTGGTGTTGGAATTGAACCACGAACTCCCCAAAATTGTATCTTCATTATTTAAACTTGAACCTCCACTTTATTTAATATATATCTTTTTAGGTTTTGGATTAAAAATTATAAAAAATTACTGTAAATGTCAATTTAAAATTGCTTAAAATATTCTTTTTTATGTTTTCTAAATGTAATTAGCTTATTTATCCCAATATCTTCCAGAATCTTTATCAAATTTTGGAATCCCCTCCCCACTTCGGTTGGAGAATGCGCATCAGACCCAACTGTAAATTCAATACCATAATTTTTAGCCTTCCTTATAATCTCTATTGAAGGATATAATTCCTTTACAGGTTTATACCAACCAGATGTATTTAGCTCAATTACAAGCTCTTTCTCCTTTATTAAAAGTAAAAGTCCATCAACAATATCAAATAGTTCTTCGGGTATTTTATCACCAAATTTTTTAGGTAAATCAAAATGTCCAATAATATCAAAAAACTCCCTGTAATTTATTATAAGTTTATTCATTTCGCTAAAATATTTTTTCCATATATTTACTATTCCTATTTGATTCCTTTTCTCTAAAAATTCTTTTTGGTCCATACTTATTTCATCAAAAAAATGGATGGAACCAATAACAAAATCTAAATCGTAATAAAGATTATTATGTTTTTTAAAATAACGATTATCATTTTCATAATAATCCACTTCAAATCCTGTTTTTATTTTAATATTTTTTGTTTTAGATTTAAGCGATTCTATCATTTGTAGATACATCTCTATTTCGTTTTCGCGCATACTAAGAGATGCTAAAGCAACCGAGAATTTTGGTTGATAATTTAAGGGGAAATGGTCAGCAAACCCAATCTCAGAAAGTCCTATTTTTTCTGCATATTCAGAATATTGCCACATTTCACCTTCTGCGTGTCTGCATAATTTTGTATGGATATGATAATCAATCATTTTAATTTAATCCTAAATTTTTATAGGTTCGTATCTTACTCCAGTTTTTTTGAAAAATTTATCAAAAAACTCATAATATTCAAGTCGCATAGCTTGAATTGATACAACAAGTCCTTCTAAAAGTATTATTCCTATATTGCCAAAAATAAGTATAATAATTGAAACAAATCCAGGGGCACCTGATTTTTTCAATATTTCTATAAGACTAAAGATAGCGACAAAAAGTCCTGCATGTGCCAGCCCAAATGCAATTATACGAATAAATGACATTGTGTTTGAAATATATCCTATAACTATTTCTATAATTTCAACAATATTTTCCATTATATAAATTCCAAATCCTTCCCCAAACATCTTTTTTTTGTGCTCAATAATTTTTGTTATAGGCTCCTTGAGAAAAATCAGAATTAAAGGAATCCATATAAAAATAAAATAAAGCGATTTTTTAGGCTCTTCTTTTAATACAAATATCTTACTTGCAATAATAATAATTCCCCAGTAAATTATACCGCCAATCAGACCTGACTTACTGAAAATTCCCAGAATAAGGTCACCAGTAATAAATGAATTTATTATATTTATTATAATTCCAATTGTAATTACAGATATACCAAAACCAATAGCTAATCCAAATAAAGTATTTATATTTTCAATTGGTCTTAACCATAATGGTTTAATTATATTTTCATATCCAAAAACACTTCCAAACAATATCCCAAATACCATTGACGAGATGCCACAATAAGAAATAAGTGGTAAAAGATTAGTTACCGATGACTTCCTTATTTTTTTTATCATTCTAAGAATTATTCCTGTGAGGAATAACACCAATCCATGTCCCACATCGCCAAACATTATACCGAACATTATCAAATATGTTACTGCTAAAATCGGAACTGGATTTATTGTTTTATATACAGGAGTCCCATAATTATAAGTTATCTCTTCAAAAGGTTTCAATATCTTGGGATTACTATAATCTACAGGAATATCTTTAACACCTTTGAGTTCTGCTGGTTTTAAAATTTCAATATAATAATTCTTACCAACAAGTTTTTCAAGTATATTTATAAGATTATATCTTTCTCTTTTAGGTGTCCAACCAGAAATTATATATGTTTTTGATGTTTTAAAAAAATAATTATTCACCTTGTTCTTTAATTCAATAAGCTTTGTTTTGAAAAATATTTCTTCTAAATATGCTCTATAGGTTTTCACTATTTCTTCTGTTTTCTCCAGATACCTAACCTTTTCTTTATTAAGTTTTTCAATCTTTTCTCTTATCCCCTGAATAATATTATCAG
Organism: uncultured Spirochaetia bacterium; assembly: GCA_964605455.1. Classification (GTDB taxonomy): domain Bacteria; phylum Spirochaetota; class JAHITG01; order JAHITG01; family JAFGFC01; genus CAZSCZ01. The sequence goes on along the minus strand of CAZSCZ010000050.1, from coordinate 6,140 downwards.
ATATATCTTTTATTTCTTCAGAAAATTGGATATCTTCAAATTGGTACTTTCTTAAAATTTCGTCAACTTTAAATTTACTTTTTCTTAAAGATATAACATAAATTATTATTTTTTCTTTAATTGTTTTTACAGGGAATATTACTACAGGCAAATTTTCCAGATTAGTAGTTAATTTTTCATACAAAGACGAATTGATTTCACCTATTCTAAATTCAAGAAATTCATATTTTGAAACCTTTGTAAATTTATATCCTGTAGTTTTTAAAATATTTATTTGATCAAGCATCTGGTTGTAACGATTAATCTCGGCTTCTATATTTTTTGCTTTATTTTGAATGCTGTCAAATTCAAAAATAATTTTTTCTAATTTTTGAACTTCTTCCCGAATATCAAATTGTTTTGATTCTCTAAAAATCTTGTCAATATTTTGAGCTTCGGGCTTTATTTGAAATTTTTCAACCGCTTCTTGAATTTTTGTTTTTAATCTATGAATATCCACTGTTTCTTTATAATGGTAAATACCTTTCTCATCTTTTATAAATTTATTAACATTTTCAGATTTAACTAAATGGACAACACCACTTTCAATTATTGCATCTACAACTTTATCTTTATCTTTTTCAAAAACTACAATATTGATAAAATCCATTGATTTAGAAGTTAACATTTTAGCACCTAAATATATATTATTTAAATTAAAAAATAACCAAATTTTCTTGAAAGTCAACCATTCTGTATGGGGACGGTGCACAACTTTGTTAATTTTTTATAAAAATATAATGCAAAAGACATAGGAATAATTAAAATTTTGAGCTGTATTTTTCATTCTTCTATAAATTATTTTGGAATGTAATATTCTTCCATAACAAATAGTAAAACTATTTTAAGACAACTTTGTCATTTGCATTTTCTCTTTTCCAAGCTAACAAGATTAATGGAGAAAATTTTTGGTTTCTATCAATTTGTCACTACATTTACTCAAAATCGCTAAAATTTCAAAGTTTTCCTTCATTAGATATATTATTACAGAAAAGCAAAATTTGGGTGGGAATATGTAAAAAGTGGCTTAAAAAAATTAAGAATGACGAATTTAGTTAGCACTGTGAATTGATTTAACAAAGTTGTGCACCGTCCCTCTGGGGTTAGTCCCTCTGGGGTTAATAAAGTTGTGCACCGTCCCCATCGGGAGGACTGGGGGTTAATTTAAAACTTATTATTAAATTAAAATTTAGTGCTTCTTCTTTTATAAACTCAGGAAATTGAGGAAATTTCTTTATCTTTTTAAATACATTTTTTACTTCGTTATCAAGTATAACAAAACCTGTGCCTTTTATGATTTTATAATTTAACAGTTTCCCATACCGATTGATTGTAAAATTTATTTTGGCTTCACCCTCTAATTTGTTGTTCCGCGCTATAGATGGGTATCTAAGATTTTTATAAATAATTGAGCGTAGTAATTCATTATAAGTAATTAATGACTCTTTTGTTGAATATAATTCTCCTATATTTTCATTATACTTATGAAGTTCTGTTTTATCAGAAATTTTATCCGCTTCTTCTACGATTATTTCGGTAAATACTATTTCAGAATTGTTTTGTAAATGATTATTTGTTTTTAATTTAATCAGTCCAGGTATAAATAATATAGCTGTATGAAACATTATTGAGAAAGCTAAATAGAAATAAATAGAATTAATATTAAATTTTTTCATTTATAATTCCCAATCTTTATGGCTTTTAGTAAATAATAACTATTATTATTATATTTCTCAATATAAAATCCTGTATTATGTAGCATTTGGGCTAAAATATACTTTGACGGCAGATAATGTGTTTTAATATCAAATCCGTAATTTAAATGGAGTTTATTGATTTTTTCCCTTTCACTACTATGAGCAATTATTAATATTCCATTTTCTTTTAATAAGCGATTAAATTCTATTAAAACATTATGTTTATTAATAAAATGTGGGAATGAATTGAAACATATTATCATATCAATTGATTGTGATGAAAGATTTATATTTTCTACATTTTCATTTAAAAAAGCAACATTTGAAAATTCTAACAACTTATTTCTGGCATAATTCAGCATTTTTTCAGATATATCAACTAACCACAAAAATCCATCATTCCCAATTTTTTCAAGAATAAACGGCGAGAAATCCCCTTTACCACAACCTGCTTCAATTATGCTCATTCCCTGTTTAATTCCAAACTGCTCAACAATACTGTTTATTCGGAGATATTCAATTTCTGAAAAGGTCCAACTGTTTTTATAAGTATCAGCTAAATTATTAAAAATTTTTTTAATTTTCATATTTTTTACTTTTTGGTGATAATAACATCACAATGATAAATAACAAAGAAGTAAAAATAACAACAGATGCACTTACAGGTAAATTTAAAAGGAACGAAAATAAAAGTCCACCACAGCCACCTATTACCCCAAAAGATGCGGATAAAATAAAAAAAGTTTTTAGGTTAAATGTCAATTGATATGCGATTGCAGGTGGAGTTATAATCAAGCTAAAAAGCATAAGGCCACCAATTGTATTTAAATTTACTGTAATTACACCACCTATTAAGAAAAGTAAAATATAATAAAATAGTTTATCATTTATTCCAACTGATGCAGCTATTTCGCGATTAAAAAGTATTGCAATAAATTCTTTAAAGCATATTACTATAATTAGAACTAATATTATAAGCAAGCCCAAGATTAGAAATAAATCAAATTTATCAATCAAGAAAATATTACCCCATAAGAAGCTCAAAATTGTGGTTTTATTATCCTGCATAATTCCCACCCCCAAAAAAGCAAGCCCCATTACTAACGAAAATATAATACTAAGTGAAATATTGGGATTTATTTTGGACTTATCAGCAATAGGTCCTACAAAAAATGATGTAATAAGAGAAAGAACAAATGCGGTTAATTTAGACGGCAATCCAAGTAGTATTCCCCAGATGCCTCCTGCCATAGCAGAATGGGAAATTGCTACCCCTATAAATGGAATATTTAGTAAAAATATAAATACTCCTACAAGCCCACATTCAATTCCAGTAAGTATCATTGATAGAAATGTCTTTAAAATTATATTATCAATCATATATGAAACTTAAATAATCTTTTTTACTGAAAATTCTTTCATTAGTTCCCTTGAAAATTATGTTCCCATTTTTTAGAACCACAATTTTATTGGTATGTGACGGTATATGTGTTATTAAATGGGTTACAAATATTATTGTAAGATTGTGTTTTATATAAATTCTTTCTACAAGATTTAAAAAATTTTTATAAGAATATAAATCTAAATTCAAATTTGGTTCATCTAAAAGCAAGATTTGAGGATTTTGAACTAAAACCATTGCCAACATAACTTTTTGTTTTTCTCCACCAGAGAGCACCCCAAATGGCTTATCCAAAAGATGCGTAATTTTAAGCTCATTTACAACAGAATTAATAATCTTTTTATCAGTATCATCCAATTTTTTAAAAACACCCTTAATACCAGTACGCCCTATATTTATAACATCTCTCACTAAAATTGGAAAATATCTATCAACATCAAAAGATTGTGGCATATATGCTATTTTTTTGCGGATTTGAAAGATATTTCTGGAATTAAGTTTCTGATTAAATATAAAGATTTCGCCTCTTGAAAATTTATTAAATCCAAGTATAATCTTTAAAAGACTTGTCTTGCCTGCCCCATTTGAACCAAGTATTGTAACAAATTCCCCCTCTCTTATAGTAAGATTTATATTTCTTAATATCCTTTTGCCTTGTGCATTGAAACAGATATCTTTTAGCTGAATTGCACTTTTCATATAACTCTTTAGTCCTGTTTTATAGCATTTTTTAATTCTTTTAAATTATATTCCCATAAATTTAGAAACAAACTCTTGTTTGGCTTAAGTTCAGGAAAATTTGAGAAAATTATTATTCTTTTATTTAAACTTTTATTCAATATTTTAGCTGTAACATTATGGTCACCTGCCAGATTGCTTATAATAAAACTAACATTTCTTTCTTTCGCAATCTTTATTATTTTATCTATCTGTTTTACTGTAAGATTATCAGGTGCACCAAATGTTGTAACGACTTCAAATCCCAGCCATTGAGAAAACTTTTTCTGAAATTTGCTACTTATTACCTTAAATTTTTTATTTTTTATTATCTTTAAAAACTTTTTATCATTTGAAATTTTATCTTTTATAATCTTAATTTTCTTTATCCTATTTCTCTCAAATGTATCTAAATATTTAGGATAAAACTTTTTTAAGATAATTTCCATTTCTTTAAGTGCAGAGAAATAATTTTCCGGAATTGTTAAATCAGGAGTTTTTATTATCTCTAATTTTATGTTTTTATTTATTTTTTTAATTTTTTTAAATAAATATTTCTGATAAGGATGAATAATAAATATATCTGCTTTTGAAACCCGAAATGCATCGCTTGGTGTTAAATCAAAATGACCTGGGCATTGTCTTGGCGGAATTAAATTAATAACATCTATATTCTCATTCAAATCTTTTACAAGTGCAGTAATAATCGTGGTTCCAGTAAGGACAACCTTTTCATTTTGTTTTCTATAAGCACAGGTAATCTGAGAAAAAATAATTAATATAAGTAAAAAATTTATTCTAAATTTCATAATCTGTATAAAACTTTATCTTTATAAATAAAACCTAAAAAAGTTTAGCCGAAAATCTTTGGCTATTCTTTACTGTCATCTATTCAATCAAAGATATACGAAAAAAGAAAGTAGCCGAGCGTTAAGTAAGGCTCGGCTACAAATTACAAATATATTATATCTTCAACAATACACCTGCTTTTATTACAAACCCTGGCACAGGATAACCTTTTTTAACAAGATACTTCTTGTTCAGGATGTTTTCTGCATCAATATAGAAGTTTGTATCAATTTTTTTAATTTTTATGTTATATAATAGATTTGAATTTAAAATTATATAATCATCTATTTTATCCTTTTTCTCATTTGAATCATATCTATCTTTTGCAAATTCTGTTTCAACTTTTAGAGAAAGAGAATTCATTATTCTGGAAATAACATAAGCTTTACCATTAAAGAATGCAATATGAGCAGTTTTGTTGCCGGGGTCTAAATATGAGAGGAGTGTACCCATCTTAACGCGTTTAAACAATTTTATCCATATATCTGCCTCTGTTCCTCTAAAAACAAATTTGCCTGTATTTTTAAGCTTATTATCCACGGGGTCTTCTTTTAATAGATTGTTCCCTTCAATTTGATATACAGAAATATTATAGAAAAAGCTATCATTAATTAAATGTTTCAATCCTGTTTCATATTGCCAAAATTCTTCGGGTTCTAATTCATCATAATCGGACCATATTATCCGACCCATTGCTGGTGTTTTATACCCTTTGTTCACATTTGCATAAAGAATTTGTGATTCAAGAAGTGATAATTTTATTCCTGCCTGTGGAATAATCTCTTCACCCCATTTATCATTATATGCATACCTTACACCACAGGAAAAAGAAAATATATTAAACTTTTGAGTAGTTATAATATATGCTGAATAATCATTTTCATATTTTTGCACAATTTTTCGTTTAGTAGGATTCGGTAAACGACTATCAAATAATCCACCGAACTGCTGCCAATCAAAACCTATTTTTGTAATGTTATTATTAAGTAGTCTGAATTCCTCCATAATTCTTGTACCACAATTTTCATATCTGTTATAACTTCCAGGAATGAGTTTACCAATAAATGGATTGAATGTTTTAAAAAACTTATTCAATCCTGTATCAGCATAAACCAATATCTTTCCTTTTATTTTTCTATAATTATGTTCAACTCTTATATCAAAATCTCTCTGAAAAGTTTCACCTGCACCTTGATATCTTTCCCAGTTTTCATTGGTAGGGCCAGGATTAAAGAAGAGTATATCAGCATAATCTGCATTTGCTGCTACATACCAGTTTTTACTGAGCTCATATCCTAATCCAATATGATAATTTTCCTGATATGAATCAGAATTTTTTCTATCACCTGCTGTGGATTTATAACCTGCAGAGATATTATAATCAAATTTGCCTCTTTTTAATAGATTATTTATAAAATAATCCTGTGAGTTATAGC
>CAZSCZ010000049.1:0-13856 GCA_964605455.1 uncultured Spirochaetia bacterium | reverse complement strand
ATTTCCGCTTTGAATCCCAAATCATGTAATTCGCGCTCAATCTTTTTTAATTTACTAAGATAAATTTTAAACAGGTATTCAATTACATCATCATAAGTTTTTATTTTCTCTTGAACTTTTTTATCAAAAAATTCTTTTAAATAGAGTAATTTCCATTGCCTAAGAAATTTTTTTATTTTTTCTCTGTATGGCTGATAATTAATCTTTCCAGAAAAAAATCTATATTTATACGGTGCAAGTCTCTTGTAAAAGGAAGATTTTCTTTTAAGATATTTATTAAAAAAGCTTTTAAGACTTCTTTTCCCCATATAAGTAAAATGAATATAATTAGCATTAAATCTAATTTTAAGTTCACTTTCTGCTTCATTAAGAATTGTGCGAATATCTTTATTAGATATAGTAGGAAGATTCTTATCTTCAAGATATACCACATTAAGTTTAAGTTCATAATCATAAGGAAGCGTTTCAGAGAACACACTGATAAGTGTAAAAAATAAAAAATAAAATATGACTAATATATATTTCATTTTATTCCTTATAAATAAGATTTTGAATTTTATTTAAAAGTTCTGTATTTTTAAATGGCTTTTGTAAAACATCATTTACACCAAGTTTAAATAAAGGTAAAAGGTTATTATCTATACTATAAGCTGTTATTACAATTACTTTTATTTTATTATTATTTAAACGGATTTTTTTTAATATCTCATAACCATTAGCTTCTGGTAAGAATATATCAAGTAGAATTAAGTCAATGTTATTTTCATTAGTTAATATTTTAAAAGCGTCTTGTGCATTATAAGCGCTTAGCGTTTCAAAATTTTCTTTTAAAAGAAATGTAGTAATATATTTATGAAAAGTTTTATCATTATCTATTATGAGTATTTTCCCTTTTGGGTTAAAAGTAGTGATAGATTTTTTATCAGATTTATAAGAGAACTGTAATTTACATATAGGAAGATAAATTTTAAATTTTGTTCCTTTATTTAATATTGATTCTACTTCTATTTTTCCTTTATGACTTTCAATTACAGATTTTACTATATAAAGACCGAGTCCTTTAAATTTTGAATTTGATTTAGTTGAAAAAAATGGCTCAAATATTCTTTCTTTTATCTTTTTTTCAATTCCCCTTCCTGTATCTTGAATTGTAACTTTTATATATTCTTTTTCCTCTTTAACAGAAATTTTAAGCACCTTTTCTTTTGAGGAATGTTCCATAGATTCAATGCCATTTATACAAATATTTAAAAAGGCTTGGTATAATAAATTTCCATCACCATAAATTTTTGGAAGAGAGCTACTGGTTTTTAATTTAATTTTTATATCTGTATTTTTATACATATCTTTCAACAAAAAGATTATTTCGTTCAAAATTTCTTTAATAGTAAGTGGAATAAAATTAGGCTCGCTACTATTTTTTATTATAGTTAGCATATTATCTACTAAAAGTGTAGACCTTTCTGAAAATTTTAATAAATTTTTTAAATCCTCTTTATAAGGAAAATTTGGATAAGTGCTTTCCACTTTACTTATTAAGAATGTTAAATTAGTTACTATACTTCCAAATATATTATTTAAATCGTGAAAAACACCACCAAATAGTTTTAATATGGACTTATCTATCTGTTGAAATAGTTGTTCCGCCATAATATGTTTTTAAATTTAATGCTAAAAAAATTTTTCGTCAAGTTTAATTCTATAGCTCAGCGATAAAATAACAATTTCACAAAACTATTATATATCAATTACAATTTGAGAATATAAAAATTTAGTAGTGTTACGAGCAGATTGTGGTTTTTTGATTAAGCTTTGTTCTGTTCTCTTAATAATTTTATAAGTAATATTATTCCTACTATTGAAAAAAGATAGTGTATAAGTGCTGTAATTAAATAAGAACCATTATTATAAAACTTAAATGTTAATATATATTCTCCTTTTTTAAGAAATACAGAACGAAACAAGTAATTAGTTTTATATATTTTAATTTCACTATTATTATTTATATAAGCTTTCCATTTAGGATAATATACTTCACTTAGGAATAAGAAACAAGGATTTTTTATATTACATTTAAATTTGATTATATCAGTATCCCACTTTATCATTTCTACCTTATTATCTTTTATAGAAAGTTTAGTATTTTTATTAATTTTAGGTATCTCTTCAAGTATTATTGTTTTCTTAAAATTTAGTCTGTTTTCTTTAAGTGCAGAAATTATTTGTTCATCATTTTTTATTACTGTATATTTATCCACTATAAAAAATCGTGGTAGAAATTTCTTGTTCAAATAGACAATTCTTCCATCAAAACTTTGAAATACAGGTTCTATATCTTTTATATTTAAAGGTTTCTGCGAGATAATATATTTTACATTAAACAATCCCAAAAAATCTAAATTATTTAGTAATCCAGCTTTTACTATATCCTCATAAATTTTTAACCCAGCAGCATGATAGCCCGTTACAGATTCTAATTTAAAAAGGCACCATTTATTTGCTTCATTTGTATTTAAAATCGGAAGTATTCTAAATTTTTCTTTGTCTTGCTTTAAAAATTTAATTACAGGAGTTTCTTTATCAATAATATCATAATTATCAGTAGTTTTGATAAATTTCTTATCAACAATATAAAGGTCAAGAAATATAAGTATAGTTAAAAGGATTTGAAAGTTTTTCTTTTTAAGTTTACCTGTTGTAAAGGAGAAGTATATAATATAAAAAAGTCCGACCCAGAACCACATTTTCCACATATCAGATCTTGCCATATCAGCTGTTTTTGCAATTATATTTTTGATATATTGTTCACCTTGTAACCCATATTTCTGAATAATTTTTGTTACATTTATTTTTTGGGAAAGATTTTTTCTAAGTAACTGTTCATAATTATTAGAATATATCCATATACTTACAATGAAAAGAAAAATAGATATTATAAGTAAAGTCTTTTTAATTTTATCTCTTATTTGTTTATCCTTGTTAGCATTCAGGATAGATACAATTCCCCAATAAGCGAAATAGACTATTATAAAAGTAGTAACGAGATATATACTCGCAGGCACTCTAAATTTATTTATAAGCGGCACATAATTATAAAATATTTTATAATAGGCAGGAAAATGCCTTCCAAATCCAAAAAGAGTCATTATTATAAGTGCAATAAAATTAAATTTTGTAAGTTTATCTTTCCATTTAATAACTATACCAATTATAGCAAGGATTATTGTTATTATTCCGATGTAATCAGTTGTTTCAACAAAAGGCTTCCAGCCAAGATATGTAGCATCATAGAGCCCAAAAACAGACGGAATAAAATAAGTTAAAAGTTCTAATGGATGATGCGACCAAGATGTAGCAAATCTCCACATTTCTTCTTCATTTTTTAGAGTTCCACGCGAAGTTAATTTGTGATAGAAATATTGGTGAAAAAGAGTAGGTGAGGCAACTATTACTGCTGTTATTCCTACAATAGAATACCATATAATTCCATTAAGAATAACTTTAAAATTTTTCTGATATTGAAATAATAGATAAAGTTTAAATCCAAAAAGAAAAGAAAAGAAAAGTAAAAAATAATAAAAAATTTGAGGATGACACATATATGAAAAACCTAATAATACACCGGATGTAAAGAAAAATGGAAATTTTTTATTTCTGAATCCACAATCTATTAAATATAGTGTAATAGGAATGAAAGCCATAACCATTGGTTTACCCAAATGGCCAGGATAAAAATAAGAAATCATATCGCCCGATAACATATAGATAAGAGAAGCTAAAAAAGATGCAAAATTATTTATTTTTAGGGAACGAAGATATATATAACAGAATATTCCTGCTAAAATTATAGTAATAGTATAAGATATTCCAGGCGCGGTTTTTAAGGTTCCCAAAAATTCTAATGTAAGTAAATAAGGCATAGGGAAAGGGAATATTGCATCTAATTCAGGGGTTCCCCCATTTATATATGGACGCCATAGCGGTAAATCAAAATGCCTGAAAAAATATTCTACTCTATACCTTCCAAATGGATACCATTGCGAGATTGTATCTGGGCTTAATGGAGGATGAAAAAAAGCTTTAAAAAATAAAAATATCCCAACACTAATAAAGATTAATATTACAGTTTTAAAACTGTTTCCCGAAAAAATTTGTGCAAAACCTTTCTTTTCTTTCATAATAATTATAATCAATACTTTTTATTATAATGCAATATATAATAACAGATTTCAAAAGTCAACCTATAAAAAAGGGGGACGGTGCAAAACTTTATTAACTTTGTAACATTGTGCACAGTGCTCATTGTTCAGAAATTATAAAGTTAATAAAGTTGTGCACCGTCCCTCTCTATCTACCGTCCCTCACACTTACATAGAAATCATTATATGCTTGACATTAAATGAAAAAGTTTGTAATTTTTTATACATTGATAAGAGGAGACATATATTATATGGAAGATTTAAAAAGCTTTATTAAAAAAGCAAATGAAACGAAACCAGTAATTGCGGAATTATCTACAAAAACAAAGAATGATATTCTACGGGAAATGGGAAGTAGATTGTTAAAGTATATGAAGCATATAATTCTTGAAAACAAGAAAGATGTTGAGATTGCAGAAGAGAATGGGTTATCAAATGCACTTATTGATAGGCTAATATTGAACGAAAAGAGAATAAAAAATATGGCTGATGCATTATTTTATATTGCTGAGCTTTCTGATCCTGTTGGAGAAATTGTATGGGGGACAACAAGGCCGAATGGGCTACAGATACGCCAAATTCGTGTTCCAATTGGTGTAATATTCATAATTTATGAATCACGTCCCAATGTTACAATTGATGCAGCATCTCTTTGCTTTAAATCTGGTAATGTTGCAATTCTGAGGGGTGGGTCTGAAAGCTTTAACTCAAATATGGCTCTTGTAAATATTTTAAAAGATGTGCTGAAATCATTTAAGATTCCTGAAGAAGTAATATCTTTTATTCCAACAACCTCCAGAGAGGCAGTAAAGCAATTATTAAAATATAATGATTTAATTGACCTTGTTATACCACGTGGTGGTGAAAGTCTCATAAAAATGGTAACAGAGGAAAGCAAAATTCCAGTTGTTTTTCATTCTAAAGGGGTATGTCATATATTTGTAGATGAGTCAGCTGATAAAGAAATGGCAGAGAAAATTGTAATAAATGCTAAAACCCAACGCCCAGGTGTGTGTAATGCAATTGAAACATTACTTATACATAAGAAATATAAATGGACTAAAGAATTGATAGATAGTCTTATAAAACATAATGTAGAAATACGAGGTGATAAAATAGTTAAAAAATTTTTTCCAAATATAAAGCTTGCTACAGCAGAGGATTGGCACACAGAATATCTTGATTTAATTCTTTCAGTAAAGATTGTAGAGAACATTGATGAAGCAATTGAACATATTAGTAAATATGGTTCTTCTCATTCTGATGGTATAATTACTCAAAATTATACAAATGCATTAAAATTTTTAAATAAAATTGATAGTGCAGCTGTATATGTGAATGCTTCAACAAGATTTACTGATGGGGGTGAATTTGGCTTTGGGGCAGAAATTGGAATAAGCACACAAAAATTACATTGTAGAGGACCAATGGGACTTAAAGACCTTACATCCTTAAAGTATATTATTTTTGGTCAGGGTCAGATCAGAGAATGAAATTAAAATTCGGTATTTTTGGAGGAACTTTCAATCCTATACATATAGGACATCTTTTGGTAGCAGAATATGTTTTAACTCAATTTTTACTTGATAAGATTATTTTTGTTCCTACATATATTCCACCACATAAAAAGAATTGGGAGATTGTTTCACCAGAACATAGGTGTAATATGATTAAAATTGCATTGAAGAATAATAAGAATTTTGTATTTTCAGATTTTGAAATAAAACAAAAAACAAAATCATATACAGTTTATACATTGGAAAATTTCTATAATAAAAAACATAAGTTATTTCTTTTAATAGGTGATGAATGGCTTAAGAAATTTAATACTTGGCACAGATATGAGGAAATATTTAAAATTTCTGATTTAATTGTTATAAGAAGAATCAGAAATGGTGAAAAAATACCTAAATTTTTAACAAAATACAAAAATAAAATTCATTTCTCAAATAATCCTATAATTGAAATCAGTTCAAGTATGATTAGAGAGCGTTTGAGTAAAAATTTAAGTGTAAAATATATGATACCTGAAAAAGTATTAAAATATATTCAAAAAGAGAAGCTATATGGAAAATGATAGATTATTATTAAAGAAAAAGAGAAAAAATTCCCGCATTGGCTTTTTACTAAGTATGGGATTCTTAATATCTTTGCTTATAATCTTGTTATATATTTATATTAACTATTATTTTTTAGGTGGGAGAGCTAAGTCATACATTTCAAAAGGCAAGCCTATAGCTGTGCTTTTTTTAGGATTAGACGAAGCTCTCAAATATAAAAGAACTGATACAATATTTATAGGGATTTACAATCCTTCATCTAAGCGAATAGGTATTATTTCAATTCCACGCGATTTAAGATTAAAAGTAGAAACAAGAATTGGTTTAAAACCTGAAAAAGCGAACAATATATATTCACGGTATGGCTTAAAGAAATTGATTAAAGTTCTTGAAAAATTTACAGGATTTAATATTCAATATTATGCTATAATGGAGATAGAAGGTCTTGTAAAAGTTATTGATTTAATTGGTGGAATAGAAATTTTTATAGAAAAACCTATGAAATATATTGACAATGCTGCAAACCTTTATATAGAGTTACCTAAAGGAATAATAAAATGTGATGGTTTAAAAGCAATGGAATTTATAAGATTTAGAGCGGATGAGAGGGGTGATATTGGTAGAATAGAGAGACAATTTGAATTTATGATAAATTTGGTTCGCAAAGCGATTATTGAAAGAAATATTTTAACAAACATTAAATTACTCAAAATATTGCTTAAATATATAGATACTAATATTAATTTTCAGGATTTAATTAACTTAATTCGTGGGACTTCTGAGGCTGATTTTAAGGATATTGAGATGCTAAGGATTCCTGGAAAATTTGTACGACTTCACGGCATTGATTATATTGAGCCAGACGAAAAAAGAGTAAAAAAGCTTATGATAAAATTTTTTAATAAATTGAAGCATATAAAAGGCGAATATCTGCCATCGGAAATAAAGGTTCAAGTATTGAATGGCAGTGGCAAATCTGGTGTAGCCAGAGCTGTGAGAGATAAACTTGTAAGAAATGGCTTTAATGTTGTTGAATTTGGAAATGCTGATTCGCAGGATTACAAAGAAACAATAATTTTAGACAGAATAGGAAATATCAAAAAAAGTATTTCTGTTGCAAGAATACTTAATTGTGAAAATATATATTCAAAAATCAACCATTTTATTTTAGTAGATGTTACAGTTATTGTTGGCAAAGACTATAAAAAAATACTGAGATAATTTTTATGGAAACATTAGATATTGTAAAGGAAATTGTTTTATTACTAAAAGAAAAAAAGGGTGAAGATATTGTTGTTCTGGAGTTAAAAGGTATAACAACTATAACTGATTATTTTATTATTGTTACAGGGACATCTCCGCCTCATCTTCATTCATTGGCAAAAGAGGTTATAAAAAAAATAAAGAAAGAGTTTAAAATAGTTCCTCTAAATTCTTTTAATGAAAGTAATGACCCTTGGATTTTGATTGATTATCAGGATTGTATATTACATATATTTATGAAAGAAGCTCGTGAATATTATAATCTTGAAGAACTATGGTTTGAAGCAAGAAAAATAAATCTTTAAAGAAAAATGATTAAAAAAATTTCAGAAGAATATTTCTCTGATATTACCAGAAAACTTAAAGAGCTCCAAACTCTTTATGACTTGTATAAGATTACAAGTTCTACACTTAATTTAAATGAGCTACTCAATTTAATAATGGAGCTGACTCTAAATGCTGTAGAAGCTGAGGTAGGTCTAATTCTTTTATACGGCAAAGGCACAGAGAAAAATTATCCAAAAGTTACCTGGGGATTAACAAAAGAAATAATTGATGGAATAATATATAAAGACAAAATAAGATTAATTGATTGGCTAAATAAAAAGAGCAAACCATTAGTTATAAAAAATCTTGATAAAAATAAAAATTTCAAATATTCTGCCCGAAAAAATATCTTTGTTAAATCTCTATTATTTGCACCTTTATGCACCAAGAACAGAAAAATTGGTGCAATTATACTTGCAAATAAGTCATTACCAAATGGTGTTACCAATTTTACACAAGATGATTTGCATATATTTCAAACCATTTCAGGGCAGATTTCTGTAGCAATTGAAAATTCTCAACTTTATGAAGAAGTTGTTGAGATCAAGAATTTTAGTCTTGGTATTATCAACAGTATAAATATAGGAGTAATTACAACTTCTCTTGATAAAAAGATTACTACTTTCAATAAGAAGGCGGAATTTATATTTAATATTCATGAAGAAGATGTAATTGGAAAGCCTGTTAAAATATTGTTTGATAATCTTGAAAAAGGAAAGAAAAATGTTATATTAGAAGCACTGGATCGCAGTGAGAACCTATTAAATTTGGAGGCTGAATTGAGATTTCCTAATGGTGAAACTAAAATTTTGAGTTTGTCCACCTCTAATTTAAAAGGTGGTGAAGATAAAATTATTGGGTATATTATTTCTGTTGATGATATAAGCGAAAGAAAGATGCTTGAGAATCAGATATTACGCTCGGAGCAGCTTGCAGCGCTTGGAGAACTTTCTGCTGGTATTGCCCATGAAATTAAGAACCCACTTACATCTATTAAAGGTTTTACTCAATTACTTTCTTCTAAGCTTGATGATAAAAATTTCCTTTTAAAATACGCTGATGTTATTCATAGAGAAGTTGATAGGCTAAATAATATAATTGAAGAGCTTTTACAGTTTGCCAAGCCAAAAGTTAAGGGTTTTGCAAGAGTTAATCTGAAAGAGATACTTGATAGAGCTTTAGCATTATTAAAATATCAAATAGAAAAAGCAGATATTAATATTGTGCTTAATTTATTACCGATTCCTGATGTATATGGTGATGCTCAGCAGATTGAACAGGTATTTATTAACATAATATTGAATGCAATTCAAGCTATGAAGAATGGTGGCAAGCTGGAAATAGAGAGTAAAGTAATTGTAAAAAAGTCACCTGAAAATATTTATTATGAATATTCTGTATTATATTTTACAGATACAGGAAAAGGAATAAAACCTGAGCATATTGATAAGTTATTTAACCCATTTTTTACCACAAAACCTAAAGGTAGTGGGTTAGGACTTTCTATTTCCCATAGAATTGTTACAGAACATAAAGGCACAATTGAAGTTATTAGTAAAGTAGGCAAAGGAACAACTTTTATTATATCTATACCAACAGTTAATAACTATTAGACAAATTATTTTCTGCACAATATTGTGTGGCATATAAAATGTCACATTAACAACAAGATTTTGTACTTTTGAAATTACATTATAATATTTAAAAAAAGGGGAATTATTATGAAGCCAAAAATTCTTATAGCAGATGATGAAATTGGCGTAAGAGAATTATTTAAAGAATTACTAAAAGATGAATATACTGTGATACTTGCGACTAATGGCGTGGAAACGATTGAAAAGATTGAAAACGAGGGACCTGAGGTTATGCTTTTAGATATAAGAATGCCTAAAAAAGATGGACTGGAAATTTTAAATGAAATAAATGAAAGAAAGTTGCCTATAATTACTATTATAGTAACAGCAGATAGAGATATAAATTCAGCAATAAAGGCAATGAAGCTTGGTGCGTATGACTATGTTGTTAAACCTTTTGAAAATGATAAGATTCTTAAAATCATAAAAAATGCGTTTGAAAAAAGTCATCTTGAGAAGACAGTTAAAACGCTCAAAAAAGAAGTTATAAAATATTATGGGTTTGAAAACATTGTAGGACAAAGCAAGCAAATGCAGGATGTGTATGAATTAATAAATAAAGTATTAGATAATGACTCCACAGTATTAATTACAGGTGAAAGTGGGACAGGGAAAGAACTTATTGCCAGAGCAATCCATTATAATGGATTAAGAAAAGATGGACCTTTTGTTGTTGTAGATTGTGCATCAATCCCTGAAACCTTAATAGAAAGTGAGCTTTTTGGTCATGAAAAAGGTGCATATACAGGAGCTTTGAAACGGAAAATTGGTAAATTTGAGCTTGCTAATAAAGGAACTCTCTTTTTGGATGAGATTGGTAATTTAAAACTTGATATTCAAGCAAAACTTTTAAGGGTTTTGCAGGAACGTGAATTTACACGTGTTGGAAGTAATGAAAAGATTCAAGTAGATGTGCGTATTATTGCTGCAACTAATGCTGACCTCCAAATTTTAATGAGCGAAGGTAAATTTAGAGAAGACTTGTTTTATAGATTAAATGTCGTTCCAATAAAACTTCCACCTTTAAGAGAGCGTAAAGATGATATACCTTTACTTGTTCAACATTTCTTAAAAAAGTTTAATGAGCAGTTTAACAAAGATGTTTCAATATCACAAAAAGTGATAGACTATTTCCTGAAATATCCATGGCATGGAAATGTAAGGGAGCTGGAAAATACTATTCAACGGTTAGTTGTTACATCTGACCAGCCTGTAATTAAGGTTAAAGATTTGCCTGAAAATATAAAGAGATTAGGTGAAGAGAAAAAGGAAGAAGGTATTACCGTTGGAATGAGACTTGATGAGGCAGAAAAGTATTTAATTGAGAAAACACTTATTGCGAATAATTTTAATATGAGCAAGACTGCTAAAATTTTAGGGGTAACACGAAAAACTTTACATAATAAGCTTTCAAAATATAAGATAGATATTAAACCCACCTCTTCAAATGAGTAAAATTTTCCTTTGACTTTTGGTTCGTATTGGTCTATATTATTCCTTGATACGATAATATTATCAGGGTTATGTTATCCAAGCATACACCTTGACTCGTATCAATTACAAAACAAGAAGGAGGAAGGAAATGGCACAGGCAAAACACGGTGATACTGTTAGGGTTCACTATACGGGGAGATTAGAGGACGGAACAGTATTTGATACTACAGCGAGTCGTGACCCTTTAGAATTTACAATAGGCAAAGGTCAGATAATTTCAGGGTTTGAAGAGGCTGTGATTGGAATGAATCCGGGTGAGTCGAAGACTGTTAATGTTCCCGCTAATAAAGCATACGGTCCATATCGTAAGGAAATGGTAGTAGAGGTAGAACGTAGCCAGATTCCAGAGAATTTAAATCCACAGGTTGGGCAACTTTTAGAAATTCGTCAAATGGATGGTAGAACAATTATAGTTTAGTAATTGATGTTTCAGATGCAGGTGTAACATTAGACGCTAACCATCCTCTGGCTGGAAAAGACTTGACTTTTGATATCCAACTTGTAGAGATTGTTTAATGTAAGCTAATATTTTAATTAGTTATTATCATAAACTTAAGCCTTCTGAGATGTTAGCTTTGCGGGAAGATGAGGGCTTTTTTTTAGCTTAAAATAGAATGGGATTTTACTTGAGTTTGTCCCGTGAAAATAGAATATACCTGTGAATACAAAGTCAGAAATTACAAAATGCTAATTCATTACTTAATCTTACGATAATGCCTTAAATTAGTATATACAAATTGTCTCTAATATTTTACTATAATATTTCTTTCTATTTTTGAAGTATTACCCCAATAATCTGAAACTATAATTTTCACTTTATATGTTCCATTATCTGGAATAAATTCGCCTAAAATATATTCATTTTTTGAATAATATACATCACCAAATAAAAAATTTGGCGGGAGATAATAGGTATTATACTTGTGAACAAGCTTGTCAAACTGAAAATTAGTAAATTTTTCATTATTGATATAGCATACTATTTTATATACCCCCATTCTGTTACCATTAATTTTACAAAGGTCAAAACATTTTAAAATTAAAACAAGTTTTGCTCTTTTTTTTATATGAATATTGCTGTTTACAAGGATAGTCTCTCCTTGACCTATTTTTATATAAAAACCTTGAATTGTTGGTTTTATTTTATCATTCAAAAAATCTTTAAAAAACTTTAAAGGATTTAAAACTTCAGGTGGATTCAACTTTTCTATTGTAAAATGTAAATGGATGCCCATTGAATGACCTGTATCACCTGTTTTTCCCAAGATGTTTGTTTCACTTACACCAAAATCTTTTTTATTAATTGTTCCTTCTTTTAAATGAAAATAATAAGAGCGGTATTTATAATTATGCTGAACAATTACCATATTCCCAGGACCCATATAATTATCAAATGGAAACTCTTTTTTATCATAATAAAATATAATTTTTCCTTTCATAAAAGGATAAACACTTTGCTCACCACCACCGAAGTCAATTCCGTTATGGAAGTGATCACTCCTGCTTTCTCCAAATGTTGAGGTTAATTTGGGATTACTAATAGGAAGCCTTATTGAGAACAAATTACCACATAGTAGAACATAAAATATTAACAAGCAGAGTCTTGTCATATTTAAAATCCGTAAACAAAAATTTTATTATTGGTCTCTATCAAAAAAGAATTTTTATCAAATGAAAATAAAACTAAAGGTAATTGTTTTTCAAAGAATAATCTAAAAAACATTGTTCCAGTATTAGAGTAAAGTTCAATTATTGAAATATTATTACTTTGTTTATATGCAATTAAAATAAATTTACCATTAGGAGATATATCTATGCTCACAATTTTTCTTTCAACAGATTTTTCAAACAATTTTTTCTCAAACAGAAGTTTTCTTTTTTTTATTGAATAAATTCTGAACCCATTTTCGCTTTCTTCAATTAAAAATTTACTATTCATAGAAAATAATAGCTCAACTGGTCTTCGGCGTTCCTCTCCTGTAATGTAATCAAGAACAATTTTCCCATTATTATCCAGTAAATATAGATGTTCTTTATTCAAGCCAGCTAAGACAGATATATATTTTCCATCAGGAGAAATTGAAACTTTCTTTATAATAGGGATTTCTGAGTCAGTAAAACTTTTACTCCATAGCAGATCAAGTTTTGTATTATAAAGTGAAACCATTCCATTTACATATCCCATTGCAATAAGATTTGTATAATATGCTACACTGTAAGAAAGTATAAGAGAGCCACTTGCAATGAATTCAGATAATCTATTTCCTGTTGTTGAGTTAATTACAAAATATCCACCATTTTCGCCTGTAAAAAGGATAACCCATTTATTATTCAAGCTCAAAGATGGATATGCAAAAGTTTTATAATTCCAAATTATACCTTGCATTCTGTGAAGAAAATATATGCTGTCTTTATCTTTAAAATAGCAAACAACACCTTTTTCTCCTGTGCCTGAGCTTATTAGACATTTATCTGCTAACATATAACTTTTTACAATTTTACCATTATTGTCAAAAAATGCGAGCTTATTTTCATTTCTCAAAAATAATTTTTTAAGTTTTCCTATCCGAGAGAAATAGAATTTGTCGTATTTGTAATTTTTAATGTTTTCTTTATCAATTTTCCAAATAATATAAGGCTCAACTTTAATAAAATTATCCCGCGGAAATATGAATAGGAAAATAACTAAAAATATGAATATATGGACTATATTTAATTGCATTTTATATAAGAATTAGTGTAAAAACTATATTTAGATAGACATTTTAATTAATTTAATAAATATTTTTTTAATGTCAAACACTATGTTGAAGGGTGCAATGATTTCTCTTTTCCATAATTAAAGATTAATATAACATAAATAAAAATAAGAAGACAGA
>CAZSCZ010000048.1:0-14223 GCA_964605455.1 uncultured Spirochaetia bacterium | reverse complement strand
TTTTAATACTCAAAGGTGAGAAACGACGCAACAAAATATTAGTCCTAAAATGAGGAACGTTTTACTATATGTAAAATTAAAGCATATATACCAAATACAATAAAATGTATTCCAGATATCTCTTCTATATTTAATAAGCAATTCAAAAATGGCACAAAATATGTTATGCTTAAAATAAGTGTAACCTTTACCGAAGCGAAAAAGATATTTTCAGTTGCATAAAAAAAGTCCAGAATTAATGAAACAAACAAAAAACCAAATAGAATATTCAATGCATTACTATAATAAATTAAAGATAAGACAAAACAAGAAATTAAAATTGTTTTTAAAATAAAATAAGAAAGCAAGTTTTTATCGCTACTAAATTTTATAAATTTTTTAATTCCAAAGCGTTTATAACACAGTGCTAATATAAATTCAATATATAGACTAAAAATTAATGGGGTTATTAATACAAATTTAAAATAATTGGACATAAATAAAATAATTGCCCCTAATGTGATTATCCGAATAATATTTAACATAAATTTTTCTGTTACAATTAACTTTAAGCCATAACAAAAGTTATTAAAACAGTTATAAAGATTGGATATAGCAGACAACAAATTTTTATTTATAATTAAATCAGATTCAAGTTTTTCTTTTTCATTTGACAGCTCTGCATTCAAGATTTTAATACAGTTTTCATACCCCAAAAAATCATCGGAAATTAAAAATACAATATCGTTCTTTTTTGAAAAAAAATCTATAAGAGGTATTTTTTGTTCTTTTTTGAATTCAGCATAAGCTTTTATATTATTTTTAATATTTAAATAATCTACCGTGCTCATTTGTGAAAATTCTTCTGGTGTAATAATCTTTTCATTTTCTTTTAGCATTTTTGATTTTTTTAATAAATATTCAACAAGATATTTATTATCTTCAGTTATTAAAATTACATTATTTATTTTATCTTTTATTTCAGGAAACATTTCATTAAGTTCAACTTTTATACCGAAAAGCGCAGTTAATACTAATTTTTTTATTCCATTTAATGGATTGTTTAATTTTTTAAAATTATTAAATTCATTTTCACTCAATTCCTGATAGGCTGTTGCATACACTTTATGCGATTGGCAGGATAAAAGATTAATTATATTTTTAAGTTCTTTTTCCCGTTCAATTGTAAAACTTATTTTTTTCCCATTATGTAAGAACCACAAAGATCTATCAATTACAAATTCAGCAGACGCCTTTAAAAAAACAAAATATTTTTTTTCAAATTTTACAAATGCTATTTCAGTTGAGTCTATCTTCTCTCTTTTTATCAGCTCATATCCTTCCTCCTTTATCTTTGCTTTTTCAGACAAAATGAGAAAAGCAAAATCAATAGGATGTCCTGAAAAAGTAGCTATTCCTGATAAAGACTTTTCAAGTTCACCACAAGATGTAAGTTTCCCTATTAAAATAGATGTTTTTAAACTTTCGCTTTTTAATGGATTAATCTTTTTAAACTCGTCATAAGGATTGGGGTTTTTTCTATTCTGTTTATATAATAAATATTTATTTTTTAATTCTTCTTCTTTCTTTTCCCAATTTCGTTCCTTTAATATATTTAAATTTCTTAAATAGAAATCCCCATCAATACTATTATAGTTATCACTTACTTCAATTAACTTTCCATCAGTATATATTTTTCTTATAGCATACTCTGGCTTTAGAATAGTGTCAATCTTATCAATTATTAGTAGCGGAGGAGATGATATTTTTTTTAAAATTTTAGAAAAATTATTTATAATAATTCCTGAGGCGAAATTTAGCTTTAAAAATCTTGCAAATAAATTTTTCCCCCAAAAAAGTAATTTTAAAGTAATACATCCTTCTAAGAAGAAAAATGAAATAAAAAGATTTCTTGTACTAATTAATAGAAAAACAAAGAATAAAAATATCATCAAATTATAAATATTTTGCAGTTTCCTATTCTTTTTAAAAAAAGGGATATCTTCTATATTAAAACTTTTAACTATATTATTTTCACAGTTTTTCGCTGTTCTAAGCACCAAAGATTTCGCTTGCCCAGATTTTACTATGCTCCATTTTAATACTTCACAGCCTGTCGTTTTAGACCCAGATTTTTCGTTATCTATTTGAAAATCTTTAACTTCCAGTAAAAGCACATCAGCAGGAACTATATCACCTTTCTCCAGTATTATTATATCTCCTGGGACAATCTCTTCAGCATCAGTTATCTGAACTTTCTTATTCCTTACAACTTTTACTTTAAATTTTATATTTTTAATATGTAATAATAGCAGATTATAAACTTTTATATATTCATAAAACATTAAAATTGCATTCATTAATATAAATGTTGCAGGATAAATCAACCAGTGAAATTTTTTAATATAGATAAAAAAAACTGCAATAAATAATAAAAATAAATTTTCAATTGAAAAAATGGAGTTAAAGATAATTGAGCTATACGAAATTTTAGGAATTTCATATAAAATATTTTTCCCATATTTTTGGAGTCGTATATCAACCATTCCGCTCAACAATCCTATATCTGGGTCGGTTTCAAGTTCTTCAATTTTTTTTAAAATTTTTTCCATTTTTGAATAAAAACATTTATATATTGGCAGATAATAAATCTTGCCACTATGCTTTTTATTATATACCACGAGCTAATGTTAAAACATTTACTCTTTTTGCACCATTTTCTTTTAATACACGACTGCATTCCCTAACTGTTGTGCCTGTTGTATATACATCGTCAAATAAAAGAATATTTTTACCTAAAATCTTTGACTTATATTTTATATTAATCTCAAAACTGCCTAAAACATTTTTCAGCCTCTGCTCCCTTGTTAATGTGCTTTGCGAAGGTGTTTCTCTTGTTTTTAATAATATATTATCATATACAGGTATGTTGTAATACCTACCAAGCTCCTTGCAAATAAGCAAAGTTTGAGAAAATCCTCTCTTATATAATTTATCTTTTGTTAAAGGAACAGGAATAATTAAATCATTTTCTTTAACATATTCTATATTAATATTTTTTATAATCAACTCTACAAAATCAGAAGCAATTTTCCATCTGCTTTCATATTTATAAAGATGTATTGCTTTTTTAAGGACACCTTCATATAGTCCCAAAACCTTGATTTTTTCATAATAAAACTTTTTTGTCTTCTTGCAATCATTACATAACCCATCCCCTGTAATCACAGGCTTGCCGCATTTTTTGCAGCTTTCTGTTATAATTTTGATTTTTCCCCAACAGTTCTTGCAGAAACAGTTTGGTTCATTTTCTTTTAAAAGAACTTCACAATTTGCACAGTAATTTGGGTAAAAGAAATGAACAATTTTCAATAGAAGATTATAGAGACATAATTTGTTTCCCTTTTTGCTAAACAATTTTGCTTCCATATTCAATTATATATTAATAATAACAATTAAGTTCTTTTAATATAATAACTTTTACCCAAAGGGGCAAACGATTTTGGTATTGTTCTAAAGTCAGTTTATAATTTGAAGCGGCATTTAGAAGGTTTATATGTACAATAATAGGTATGAAAAGTAGCCCAGACATCTGTAAAAAAATTGATTTTATTTGAAGAAATGATTGATAATTTTTCAAATACACACATAGATTTTTACACAGTTTTTACGATAATTTTATGTGCCATACCAAGGCCAATTCCTATCCGATTTCCTTCTCTTGCAACAATCACAGGTCCCTGTCCAATATTACTCACTACTTCAAGTTCTACACCAGGATATATTCCCATATCTGAAAGTCTTTTAGCGAGTAACCGTCCACCCCGAATCTCTACAACTTCTACTTTTTTCCCAGGTTCAACCATCACAAGTGACAACATTATTCTATCACCTCCACAATTACAGAAAACGATTCATCTTCCCTTAACGAAAAGTGATAATTTTTAACAATTATATCTATTGGAGCACCTAAAGAAGCTTTTTTTAACTTCAATTTTACCTCCTGGTATCAAACCCATATTAAGCAGTCTTCGCTTTATAAATGTAGGACCTTCTATTTCTAAAATTTTTGCACTTTCCCCTATATCTAATTCACTAAATCTTTTCATTATGGAATTTCCTTAATATTGTCAGATTAACTTAAATATTAATTATTATAATATCTTCTGCAAATTTTGTCAACAAAAACTTGTAAATGTGAATTCAA
The DNA here is from genome assembly GCA_964605455.1 of uncultured Spirochaetia bacterium. Taxonomy (GTDB): domain Bacteria; phylum Spirochaetota; class JAHITG01; order JAHITG01; family JAFGFC01; genus CAZSCZ01. The sequence goes on along the minus strand of CAZSCZ010000048.1, from coordinate 10,037 downwards.
ATACAAAATAGCACATTGTATAAATATATCATCTTTAGTTATGAAAAAGAGAAAGCGTTGCATTAACTAAATTTTTGTTGACAAAATTGTTAAAAGCTATTAAAATTTAGGCGAAAAATTAAATATTATGATATATCACTTTTCAGGATTGACTTTTTTCGTAAATAAATGATAAATTGTTTGTGTGTTTCATTTTACATTTTTACTTCAACATACAAAATTTAATTGGAGGAGGAAAATATGGAAAGAGTAAATGAAAAAGAAAAAGAATTTAGATTTGGAGATAGTGGTCCCAAGTATATTTTTCGTGGACCTAAATTTGAATGGGGCATACTTATTTTAAAACCTGGGCAAACACTTGGTAAGCATTATCATAATGAAGTTGAAGAAACATTTTTTCTCCTTGAAGGTAAATCCACAATGATAATAAATGATAAAGAAATACCAGCAGAACCAGGAGATGCATTTAGGCTTGAGCCGAAAGATTCTCACGATATCGTAAATAATTCCGATATGCCTGCAAAATTTATATTTATGAAAGTTCCATACCTTCCTAATGATAAAATCAATATATAATAAAGTTAGAATAGATAGAACTGTAATACTTTTTAATTATATTATTCTCTTCAGCAATATTCCATATTAATTCAAAATCAAGATGGACTTCAATAAATACCCAATGAGGCTTACATAAATATAGTTGAAAAAATATGAGAAGAAACAAAGAAATTATTGAGATAATTAGTTTTTACTTGATACTAACTCGCATTCATAAGAATTAAATGGATTTGGCACTAATACTATACCATCAATGCTTAATCCTTCTCCTTTACTACTTGATGGTGGTATTCCTTTCTGTTCTTGTTCCAAGCTCCATTTAAATTTAAAAGATGTATCAATAGCTGCTACTTTCCAATAAACTGTTTTTGTTACAGGTATTTTTGATTGATAGAAACACTGCGCGCTACCAATCCAACCTTGAGGGATGTTGCCAATATTAGCTTGACCACGCGGATAATCTATTGCATCTGAAATATAATTATAAATACCACTTGAATCAGTGCCAATAGCGATTTTGTATCGCATTAAACTTGTTGTGGTATGGTCATCATAAGCTGGTGACCAGTTAAATTTCCAATAACCGGCAGAGTCAATAGCATTTAATGGAGTTGGAGCATCTGGCGACTTATTTGTTGTAGCACAAGTATTTGTATATTTGTCAAGCCTATAAGTATTATTAGTATCAATACCAGTGACAATCAAATCCAAGTGGCCATCACCATCAATATCCCCAAACGCTATGAAACTCCAAGCAACCCCTGTGCCAATATTTGTTGGGACTGAAAAATTGGCGGACGCATTGTTAAATATCAAAGCAATACTGAAAAGCCAAAATATTATCAATATTACACATCTTTTCACTTTTTTATCCACCACCTCCCTTCCTTAAATTTGTTCGGAAATTATAATTTAATACATATAAACAATTAAAACATCTCCATCTTAATTTTCAATCTTTAATCTTTAATTTTCAATCTTTAATTTTTAATTCTTAATTTTGATTTTCCATATAATATATTATAGCACATTTAAAAAAATGCCAAGTTTTTTCAGTAATGATGAATAAAAAGTTAATTTTAAGCATAATAATTATAATAATTCGTTTAAACAGACAGAGAAATTGTAGTGGACTGATTTATCAAGTCACTACAAGCTACAAGCAGAATTTTGATAGCTCAATCTTTATTGGCTGATTATGGATTAATAGACTTGACATTTTATTCATAACATATAATTTTATGCAAAAATTTTATATAATTTTTTATAAAAGAGAGGTGAAGAAAAATATGGCAAAGATCAAAGATGGGCTATTGTATTCAGAAACGCATCATTGGGTTAAAGTAAGAGAGGATATATGTACATTAGGGATAACAGATTTTGCCCAAGAACAAATGGGGGAGATACAATTTGTTGATTTACCTGAAGTGGGAGAGAATGTCTTTAAAGAGCAAGAATATGCATCAATTGAATCAGCTCAAACAGTAACAGAGCTTATTTCACCTATAACTGGAAATATAATAGAAATAAATGAAGAGATATCTATAAATCCTGAAATTATTAATCAGGACCCATACGGTAAAGGGTGGCTTATTAAAGTTAAATTAGAAGACAAAAAAGAGATTGATTTACTCCTTTCACCTGAGGAATATAGAGATATAATTACCGAGTCACCAATAAATGAATGATAATAGAATCTCTTTAAAAAAGATTATCTTAATATGCGAGTTATTTATACTTTTTGTAAGCTGCAGTAATAAAATTAAAATAAAAGTTGAAAATACAAATAAAAAGTATATTATAAAAAAAATGACTGAAAAATTAGTAATAAGTTTAAGTTCATCTTTTGATAAACCAGTAATTATTAAAGTAGTTATAGGTGACCTGATTGGGGACTATTCTGATATGCCAATATATAATAAAAGATTTAAAATTTATCCTGGTATGAATTATATAATGATAAACTTAAACGAAATAGGCACAGGTAAATTTGGATTAAGAATTTATCAGAGCAAAAAGCTAATTGATTATAGAATTATTGAGGTGCTTCCAGAAAAAGGGAATTTATAGATGAAAAAAATTTCTTTTCTGGGATTAAATTTGATTGATGCTACTCCCAAAGCTATAATAAATTATTTTACAAACCGCATTGAGAGTAAAAATAAATGTTTTGTAATTACTCTTAATTCAATTATGTTGTTTCACTATTTTATTGACCGAAAATTTAAGAAAATTGTGAAACAGGCAGATTTAATTATAGTTGATGGGTTTGGTATATCTTTTATTGCCAAATGGTTTGGTGTTTCTATTAACTCTATTCCTGGAATAGAACTTTTGAATAAAGTCTTTTTAATGGCAAACAGAAAACAATTTTCTGTATTTCTCTTGGGTAGCAGATGGAAAATTATTGAAATGGCGTATAAAAATTTAAAAAATAATTTTCCAAATATAAAATATAATGGCAGATATTACGGGTATTTTAATAAAACAGAAGAAAAATATATTATAAGAAAAATAAAACAACTAAAGCCTGATATTTTATTAATAGGAATGGGCTCTGTAAAACAGGAAAAATGGATATATAAAAATTTTGATGATTTAAATGCCTATCTAATAATTGGTGTTGGTGGGAGTTTTGATATTATTTCGGGACATAAAAAGCGTGCTCCATTATGGATGCGTAAATGTCATTTGGAATGGCTTTATCGTTCTATAACTTCTCCAAGACGATTTATAAATCTTTTCAAAATTTCATTACTTTTAATAATAATTATTTTATTAAAAATTAGAAAGAGTATTTCTTGATTTTTTGTTTTAATTTTATATTTTTTATAAAAGAATTTATAGGTTCCAATCTTTTGGTGCCTAATATACTATCTCATCTTTGAAGAAAGTATTAAAGTATATTTTTATCTTTAGTTTAATTTGCAACTTATTTTAAAAATATAGGTATAAGAGGCGATAAAAGCCACAGGAATACAAAGTATACAGAAATATTATGAAAATAATTATTGGTTGCGCTCTGGATTTATTGTGCTTTTATGGCTAAATTTATTGAAAACAAATAATATAATAAAAAGGGTAATAAATGGTTTCTAATTCACAAAAGAATCTGGCAGAAGATTTTCTCGCTGGAATTGATGGTTATATAATTCCTACATTTATAGAAATAATGGAAAATAAGGACCAGATTACACTTCTACATTCTTCCCGTGTCCAACGATTAGTAGATATAATGATTCCAGAACTTATAAAGCAAAAAATTATAACAAAAGAAGAGGTCCCTTATTTATGGGTTGCTGCAATTATTCATGAAATTGGAAAAATTTTTGTTGAAGATAAAATTCTTGAATCAAGTAAAAAATTAGACAAATTTGAATATAAAACTGTGCGTTTTCATCCTATACGAGGTTATCATTTATTAAGAGAATTTGACCTTCCTAAAGAAATTCTACTTGCAGTTAAACATCATCACGAGAGATGGGATGGAAAAACATATGGTAGGTATCCGGGATATCCTGATGGATTAAAAGGTGAAGAGATCCCTCTCTATGCAAGGATAATAAGTGTTGCTGATGCATATGATGCAATGGTATCACATAGGCCATACAAGAAGCCTTATTCACCAGAGAAAGCTTTAAGGGTAATAAAGAAAGCTGCTGGGAAACAGTTTGACCCTAAGATCGCTAAAATATTTGTAAAAGTAATTACAGAAGCTTTGAAAAAAGATGAAGCATATATTAAGTTGTAAATTTTAAGCTTTTATATAAGATAAGAATATAATAACAAGAGAAGAGAATATTGCAACAACAAATATAACAATATTGCTAATAAGATGAAAATGTAATTGTTTAAACAATATTGCTAAGCTTCCACACAAAACAGTAATAGCAAACAAGATTTTTATTTTATGAGGGTTAACTTTTTTTGTAGCAGTGGCTCCAAGTGAAACACTTATAATTGTAGCTATAACCATATAAATTAAACTTTGCCACACAACCCTATTAGAGAGAATATATGCTATTCCACCAGAGAGACTCGCAATCATTATTGTAAATAAGCTTGTTCCAATAGCAAGGGTAACAGGTATTTTCACAATATAAATTAAAATGGGCAATAAAACAACCCCACCCCCAACCCCCAATGTGCTACTTGTTCCACCTGCAAAGAACCCAGTGAATAACAACTTCCAGAGCGAAATTTTTATATTTTCCTGTCCATCAATTCTAATAACTACAAAAGGTGGTAATACTTCTTTCTTTGGATAATCCTTTTTTAATTTTTTTAGCTTATTCTCAAACATCATATAACTTCCTATTATAATTAAGAAAACTATATAAGCAATTCTGATAACTGTATCCACATTTCCTAATTTTTCCAAATAAAAAATAAATTCCTTTCCACTGATAGCGCCTAAAATAGCTGTAACACCTATAATACTTCCAAGTAAATAATTTACATTTTTTAATTTTCTATGTTTTATGGTTCCGAGTGTTGAGGTAATAATAATATACACCAGACTTGTTCCAATTGCATAAGGCATAGGAAATCCTAAAATATTAAGCACAGGTGTTACAAGCCAGCCCCCTCCAATACCATAAAATCCACTTGTTATACCAGCACAAAAACCAAGTATTAATAACAAAATTGGATTATATCTAAATTCCATAGATTTGTTTTTCTTTTGACCTTAAAGTTTTTAGTCTATTTTATTCCATTTTTTATAGAAATTTACTGCTGTCTCAATTATCTTTTTTAAATTTTCAAGTTTCGGTTTCCAGCCAAGCATTGCTTTTATCTTTTGAGATGAGGCAATTAAAACTTCAGGGTCACCATATCGTCTCTCTGTTTCTATTACTTTAAAATCTTTTCCCGTTACTTCTTTTACCATATCTATTACTTCTCTCACAGTATATCCTTTTTCAGAGCCAAGATTGAAAATGTCACTTTTCTTTTCCTGAATGAGATAATCAAGTGCAAGTAAATGAGCATCTGCTAAATCTCCCACATATATGTAATCCCTTATACAAGTCCCATCTTTTGTATTATAATCTGTGCCATAAATATAAAGACAATCTCTTTCCCCAAAAGCTGTTTTTACTGCAAGTGGTATTAAATGTGTTTCTGGATTATGAAGCTCACCTGTTCTCATTTCTTCATCTGCACCCGCTGCATTAAAATATCTTAATGAAATATAATTAAAATCATAAATCTCTGAATACCATTTCAAAATCTTTTCAACTATTAATTTTGATTCCCCATAAGGATTTACAGGAATTAAAGGAGACTCTTCTGAAATAGGAATTTTATCAGGATAGCCATAAAGTGCTGCCGTAGAAGAGAAAATAAAATTTTTTACACCCACTGTAATCATTGCATCAAGTAAAGAAAGTGTTCCTACTGAATTATTATTAAAATATTTTGAGGGTTTTTCCATTGATTCGCCTGCTTCTATAAAGGATGCAAAATGCATTACTACTTCAATTTTGTATTTTTTTAGCACTTCTATTAATAACCTCTTATTATGAATATCTCCTTGAACAAATTCATTAGAAAAAATAAGTTCGCGATAGCCTTTGCTCAAATTATCATAAACAACAGTAAAGTGTCCTGCTTCTTTTAATTTTAATACTGTATGACTCCCAATATAACCTGCTCCACCTGTAATTAATACTTTCATAAGTTCTCCTTGTTAATTTAGTAATCTTATTATTTTGTAATATCCAAAGTAATATAATTTTCAAATACCTGTGGTTAAGCTATATTTACTTTGGATATAGCTAATATTATATCAAGCTTACGCTTACTCAATTAGTAGTTTTTTATACACTTTAATTGTATTTCTTGCTGTTTTTTCCCAACTGAACCTTTTTACATATTTCAAAGCATTCATCCATAGTTGTTTAGCATATGATTTATCTTTTATGATTTTTATAATTCCATCTTCAATTGACTTTATATTAAATGGGTCAACATAATGAACATATTTTTTACCTATTTCTGAAAGTGAAGAGTTATTTGAAGTTAAAACAGGTGTGCCGCAGGAAATTGCTTCTATTACAGGTAATCCAAAACCTTCATAAAATGATGGATAAATAAACGCTTCTGCGCAATTATAAAATAAATTTAGATCATTGTGCTGAATATAGTTATAATATACTACACCATATTTTTTTGTGCTTTCTATAAGCTTGCTTAAAAATTCATATCCATACCCTTTTCCACCAATAAGAACCAATTTTATTCCTTTTATTCTCTTTTTTACTTGTAGATATGCAGCAATCAAATTTGCAACATTTTTTCGTGTTTCAATTGTCCCAACATAAAGGAGATATTTGTCTTTAAGCTTATATCTTTTGGATAAAAACTCTCTTGCTTGTTCCCTATTTTTCAGAACAAAAAATTTTTTTTCCACTCCATGATATACAACATCTACTTTTTCTTGTGGGATATTAAAATATTTTAAAATATCATTTTTTGTATTTTTTGAAACCGCTATTATTTTATCAGCTTTTAAAATTGATTTTTTTAATTTCCTATTTGCATTTTTCCTGAATTTCTCTGACATAAAATCGTAATTAAAAACAGAGGTAATATCGTGTATTGTAACAACAGACTTTGTTCCAAACGGTTTAATATATCTGAAAGCTGGTTCATGAAAAATATCCAATTTATCAAAAATAAATTTTGAAAGTTTTGGAATAAAGAATTTGTGTTTAAAATTCGGATTTTTTATTTTAATAAAATCTTCAGATTTTACTTTTTGCCTATTATAATACAAAATATATTCATTTTTTTTATCAACATCTGCGAGGCTATGAATTAGATTAAATGTATAAAATCCGATTCCTGTTTTATTTTTCAAAACAGCATAAGTAGCATTAATACCTATTTTCACTTCTTAAGCCTTTTGTAAAAATATGCTTCTTTAAAATTTTCTTTTGATGTATTTGCTCTATTTTTTAACAAAAAGTTACCACATATTAAAATTCCAGAAAGATAAAAAATATCTTTTAAAAATTCTCGCCGTGATATCTGTTTAAAAAATTTCAACATAATTTACCACCATAATCCGTAAATTTTTTCACCACAATATTTACATTTTCCCTGTGGAGTAATATTATATTCAAGCACATTATACCCATATCTAACAACAACTTTTTTCTTACAATTTGGACAAAATGTTGTTTCACCATCTTGCGTATAAACATTGCCAATATAAACAAAATAAAGTCCAACATCAAGTGCAATTTTTCTTGCATCAATCAAGGTCTCAACAGGCGTTGGCGGAAGATTTCTTAATTTATACATTGGAAAAAATCTTGAAAAATGCAAAGGGAACTGTGGACCAAGATTTTTATAAATCCATTTACACATCTTTTTTATTATTTTTAAATCATCATTCAAAGTAGGAACAATTAGATTTGTAATCTCAAGTATAACACTTTCTTCTGCAAGAATCTCTAAACTCTTCAAAACAGGCTTTAAAGCACCGAAACATACATTTCTGTAATATTCTTCTGTAAATCCTTTTAAATCTATATTTGCAGCATCTATATATTTAGCAAGTCTTTTTAAAGGCTTAGGATTTATAAATCCTGCACTTACCAAAATATTTTTAATTCTATTTTTTCTTGCAATTACAGATGTATCATAAGTATATTCATAGAATACAATTGGTTCAGAATAAGTATATGCTATTGTTTCACATTTATAATGCTTTGCAAGTTTTACTACTTCATTTGGATTCATTGAATAATTTTTATTTTCATCAGGTTTAGATTGTGAAAGTTGCCAGTTTTGGCAGAATTTACAGCCGAGATTACAACCAAAAGTAGCAATAGAAAAAGCTTTTGCACCTGGTAACATATGAAAGATCGGTTTTTTCTCAATAGGGTCCACATGGACAGCAGCAGCTTTGCCATAAACAAGTGAGATAAGTTTGCCATCTATATTTACACGGACCTGACATATCCCACGCTGATTTTCATCAAGAATACATTTAAATGGACATAAAAGGCATTGAACTTTTTTACCCATTTATTTTACTATCTTATAGTTGTATGCCTCTTTCTTTGATAAATTACCACTTTCTATCTGATTTTCAATCTTTTTTCTATCAATTTTCTCTATCCCCCATTTGGGATTTAATATTAGTACTTCTTCTCTCTTTTTTGTAATATTTTTTATTGTTTTTTCAGAAGGAATTGGATGTGATAAAATTTCTTTCTCTTTTAAAGTAGAATATTTGGCATTATAATATACAGGGGCTTCTGCAACCTCTATTTTTTTGTATCGCTGTAGAAATTTAAGAATAAAAATTAAAACTATAATTTCAATAAGTAAAACTAAAAAAAACCATAGAGGTCGCTCCTTTAAATTTAAGTTTATACTTATACATAATAAAGTATATGAAATTGTAATTATAATTATATAAGGCAAAGGATTTTCTTTTTTCACTGAATAAGAAACAGCAAAACTTTCATCTTTTTTGCTCTGTGTTCTTAATCCAGACTTCTTTTCTACAGGAAAAAAATGCTCAGCCATTATTCGGGAAGTTCTCTTAACAGCCTCAACTACAGCTTTAACAGTTATAGTTGCACCACTTATTCCATTAATATCTTTGCCAATAATAAATGGGTCTTCAATTTTCTTGCCTCTAAATTGTAATTGAAACTTCTTTTCTGTAATTTTATTTGCTAATGGAATATTTTCACTATGTGAAATAACCTTTATCCCTGAAATTATTCTATTCTTATAAATACCAACAAGAATTTTGATTGGACCAACATATCCTTTTATTGTTGGGTCAATATCGGTTGTTATAAAACATATTCCAATGAATTCTTTCTCTCTATATGCATTCCAATGTGGATATTTTTCATATTGGACAGAAAAAGAAGTTGCAGATGGCATAACATATCTTAAATCTTTCTCTGTAATCTTTCCTAAAAGAGTAAAAGGAATTATTAAAAAAATAAATAATACTTTCTTAATATTCATTTAAATTTATCTCCTTTTGTGAAAGTTTTTCTTTTTCAAGCATTTTATCTATTGCCTTTGCTTTATCAAGCCCTCTTATAGGAATTATTATATAATCACCTGCTCTTATTTTACGAGGATTTCTTATTTTATTCATCTCAAGGATCATTTTCCGAGGCACCTTATATTTTGATGCAATACTCCATACAGATTCTCCTTTCCTAATCTTGTGGCGTCTAAAAGTAATTCTATCTTCTGGTGGAATTTTGTTAAAATTTTCAAGAAATATTTGTTTAGTCCCGTAAGGAATTCGTAATTTATAATTAAAATATTTTGGGGGAGTTGCCCATCTTTTAAGTTCAGGATTTAATTTCTTTATTTCTTCATAAGTAGTGCCACAACATTTAGCTATAATATTTAAATCTGTTGCATCAGGAATTTCCACAATATCATATAGCAATGGTGGTTCTTTTTCAATTTGCTTAAATCCAAATTTT
>CAZSCZ010000047.1:0-14286 GCA_964605455.1 uncultured Spirochaetia bacterium | reverse complement strand
AACACATCCAAAAGTAATGAAAAAAATAATAAAAGAATGCAAATATGTTTTTGATAAAAGTAAAAGCAACCACAAATTAACTTTTAGGGATATTAGATATAGAATTTCAGATGTTTTTGCCAGATTTACAGGTATTAAAATTGGAGAATATAGAAACTATATTTTAGTAAGAAAATAATTTCATAGTCAATCTCACTTACCTTCAGTCAGTAGTATGAGAAAAAAACTTGCAAAACTTACTTTGATGTGATATATTATTTAAAAGAAAGGAATGTAAAGAGAAGGAGGTGATGATATGCCAGAAATAGATACAAACTATAATTATCCTGTGCCACCTGAAAATGTGTATGGACAAACCATAGGAGGGCCATCAGTTGAAAATCCACAACAACAAGTAGAGCAAGATACCACTCAAGTTCAACAGACTCAATCTACCCAGGAAACAAAAGGAAAATATATAGATAGATATGCATAAATTATATCATTTGAAGATTAAAATATTTCTTAAAGAAGTTAATAAAAAATTCCGTAGATTAGTATAGAGGCATATATTTTATGAAAAAAATTTCAGCTGCTAAAAAAGCAGAATTTGCTGAACGAACCAAAGATATAAAAGAAAAAATAGATGAGCTCAGTAAACAGGCGCAGGAGATTACAAAGGATATTGCAAAAGGAAATGGCCTTGTTAATTATAAAAGATTAGCACTTGCTAATTTGTATCTTACAATGATAGCATATTATATTCGGCTAAGTGATATAAGTCTTGATGTTTTAGGAATTAAAAATGAATCATATTTAGAGAATGCGAGAAAGCTTTGTTATAAGATGTTAGGTAACCTTGAAGACATTGTAGGAGCACATATAGATGCTCCGTTAACAGAGAATAAAGAACAGCTTGCTACTATTTCACAATTAGATGATAAGAAGAGACTAAAGCTTATTCAAAAAGTTGCTGATGCAATTACAACTGTAGAAGAGAAATTTGGTCCAAATTCTAAATGGAAATGGAGCTTTGTTGATTTGGATGCAAGAGCTTCTGCAATTTGTAAAAATCTTACAGATTTTAAACGAATTCAGGAAAACAACGACCCACGTATAGAGGGATTTCAAGAGCGAATGGATTTATTACGATTTGTAAAATCTTATTTAAGAAAAGCTGCTGATAGATTAAGAGAAAAATATGAAGTTGCAACACACGATTTTGGTGAAATGAAAAAAGCTATTCAATATCTCCGGGCTTTATTAAGAATTGCTACTATATTTAGCACAGGCACTGACGAAGTTAATAATCTTAGAAAAAATATAAAAATCTGGGAAGAGAAACTTGAAGAAGATGAAAGAATTGCAGAGGAACGAAAGAAGAAAGAAAAAGGTAAATAAGAGAAATGAAGAAGTCTGGCAATGAAATTTCTAATTTTTCTATAGAAAGACTTCTACTTTATTCGCGATGCGTTTCAAATATAAGAAAAAGAAAAAAAAGAGATAAAATATTATCTTCTGATATCGCTTCGCTTTTAAATATAGATTCAACTCAAGTAAGAAAAGACTTGTCTCATATTGGTAAACTTGGAAAAAGAGGACTGGGATATTTTGTTAATTCTTTACTTGATTCATTGAACAAATTTTTATATCGTAATAAAGTTATAAATACAGCTATAATTGGAATAGGTAAATTAGGTGCTGCTTTAATTGGTTATAAAGTTTTTAAGCAATGTAATATAAATATTGTTGCTGGTTTTGATATTGATAAAAGAAAAATTGGTGCGAAAGTTAATAAAATCCCAATTTATCATATTGATAATTTGAAAAGGATTATAAAATCTAAAAAAATCCAAATAGGTGTTATAACAACTCCTGCATCTGCGGCTTATGAAATTGCTCAAATGTTAAAAGATGCTAAAATTAAAGCAATTATTAACTTTGCTCCCATTTATATCAGCTTCCCAGATCATCCAATAGTTGAAAATATTGACCTTTCTATTTTTTTTGAAATAGTAAGATATAAAATCATATCCCAGAAAAAGAAAAATATTTGACTTATAACTAAAATTTTATAAGATACTTCTGTAATGAAAAGAACCTCATTATATGAAACACACAAAAAACTTGGTGCAAAATTGATTAATTTTCATAACTGGGAAATGCCTGTATATTATACCTCTATTAAAGAAGAAAATTTAGTTGTCCGAAATAATGTGGGTATTTTTGATGTATCTCATATGGGAAACATTTTTATTAAAGGCAGTGAGGCTGAGAAATTTATTGATTATATTATTACTAATTCTGTTTCTGACAAAAAAGAGAATAAAGTCGTATATTCTCCTGTTTGTAATGAAAGAGGTTTTATTCTTGATGATATTCTTGTATATAAATTTTCCAAAGAAAAATTTCTTCTGATTGTTAATGCCTCAAATGAAAAAAAAGATTTAAATTGGTTTATTAAAAATTCTGAAAGTTTTGATATTAAAATAGATGATGTTAGTGACAAATATTCTTTAATAGCAGTTCAAGGACCTGAAAGTGATTTTACTTTAAATAAATTTTTTAATTTTGATGTAAATTCAATGAAATACTATACTTTTTGTGAAACTCAATTTTTGAATTATAATTGTATTATATCCCGAACAGGCTATACTGGTGAAAAGGGATTTGAAATTTTAATTGAGAACAAATTTGCAACTTTTGTGTGGGAAAAAATTTTAAGCAATGCAACAACTATACTCCCCTGCGGTTTAGGAGCACGTGATATATTAAGAATAGAAGCTGGTTTCCCATTATATGGGCAGGAACTTACAGAAAATATAAATCCTTTTGAATCAAATTTAGCACGGTTTGTAAGATTGGATAAAGAAAATTTTATTAGTAAAAAATCGCTTGAAGGGATTAGCAACAATTACAGAAATATACGCATAGGTTTTGTAATGAAATTAAATAAAATTGCAAGAGAAGGTTGTGAAATTTATACCCCTGATGAAAATAAAAAAATTGGCTGGGTATCAAGTGGCACATTCTCTTTTTATTTGAATAGCTCTATTGGAATGGGATTTATTGATAAAAATTTTGTTGACTTAAAAGAAATAAAGATTAAAATAAATGATAAATTTTATGCGGCAAATATTCAATCTTTGCCATTTGTTAAATTAAGAGTAAAGGAGAGGTGATTTATGTCAAAAATTCAGGAATCTTTATTATATACAAAAACACATGAATGGTTGAAACTTATTGACGATGAAACTGGAATTGTTGGAATTACAGATTATGCTCAGGATCAACTTGGAGATGTTGTTTATGTTGAATTACCTGAACTCGGTAAAATTTTTAAAAAATCTGATGCATTTGGCTCTGTTGAATCTGTAAAAGCTGTTTCTGATCTATATGCACCTGTTGATTGCGAAATAATAGAGACAAATGAAAATCTTGCGTCTGAGCCTGCACTTATAAATAAAGACCCTTATGGTGAGGGTTGGATAATTAAAATAAAAATAAAAAACAAAGAGCAAATTTCATCACTTCTTAAGCCAGAAGATTATAAAAATATTATTTCGTAAAAATGAACTTTATACCAGATTCAACGAAAGATTTTGATGCAATAAAAAAGTTTCTTAAAATTAAAAATGTAAAAGAATTGCTCCCAATTCCTGATGAAATTTATTTAAAAGAATTTAAATCAGGAAATATTCCAGAAAAGGGGTTGCCAGAGAAAGAGATTTTAAAAAGAGCACAAAATTTAGCTTCAAAAAACAAAAATATAGAATATTATATTGGGGCAGGAATATATAATCATTATATACCCGCAGTTGTTGATGAAATATCTTCACGAGCTGAATTTTATACATCTTATACACCATATCAGCCAGAGATAAGTCAGGGCTACCTTCAATCTATGTTTGAATATCAAAGCATAATTGCAAGGCTAACTTCTCTTGATATCTCAAATGCTTCTTTATACGATGGTGCCACTTCCATTGTTGAAGCTTGCATTATGGCAAAAAGAATAAAAAGAAAAGATGAAATCTTAATTCCGGAAAATATTAATCCTGAATATGTTAGTGTTTTAAAAACATATAACATAGGAAATCATTTTAAACTAAAATTTATAAAAACCAATAATGGTGAAATTAATCTTAAAGAGATTAAAAATAACATTTCAGACGAAACAGCAGCTGTTGTAATTCAGAACCCAAATTTTTTTGGTATAATTGAAAATGCTATAAACATTTCAAAAGTAGTTAAAGAAGCAGAGATTTTACTTATTACAATTTTTTATCCACTTTCTCTTGGTGTTTTAATTTCACCGGGTAAGTATAATACTGACATTGCTGTTGCTGAAGGACAATGTCTTGGAAATCCACCTTCATTTGGTGGACCTGGACTTGGAATTATTGCAACAAAGAAAGAATATATAAGAAAACTACCAGGAAGAATTGTTGGTATAACAAAAGATATTGAAGGGAAAAGAGGGTTCGTTTTAACTCTTCAAGCAAGGGAACAACATATTCGGCGTGAAAAGGCTACATCAAATATATGTTCCAATCATGCTTTATCTGCTTTGAGAAGCTTGATTTATTTAAGTGCAATTGGGGAAGAAGGGTTTAAAAATATATCTTTTTTAAATCTAAAATTGGCGCATAATCTTTGTGAACTAATTATAGAAAATGGTATTGCAGAACTAAAATTTGATAGACCATTTTTCAATGAATTTGTCCTAAAATTTAGAGATGAGAAAGCACTTGATGAATTTAGAAATTTTTTAAAATTACACAACATCTTATTTGGAATAAAATTAAAAAATTATTTTCCAGAAATGAATGATTGTTTGCTTATAACTGTGACTGAAATGAATAATATAGAAAAGTTTAAGGAAATATGTAAATCATATGGAAAAATTTATCTTTGATTATAAAGAAAAAAACGAGGAATATATTGCACGAGAAAAAATTGAACCAGAAATGTATGGTATAAAAAATGAATTGATACAAAAAGAAAAAATAGGATTGCCAGAAATATCTGAGATTTCACTTGTCAGACATTTTACAAATTTGTCAAGAAAAAATTTTGGGGTTGATAATGGTTTCTATCCTTTAGGGTCCTGCACAATGAAATATAATCCTAAAATAAACGAAAAGATAGCAAAAAAAGAGGAATTTGTAAATTTACATCCATTAATGGATGTGGAATATATTCAGGGGAATCTTGAACTTATGTACGAAATGGCACAATTTTTAAAAGATATATCTGGAATGGCAGAAATTACTTTTCAACCATCAGCAGGTGCACATGGTGAAATAACAGGAATACTTTTAATTAAAGCTTATCATAATTATAATAAAGAATATCAAAGAAAAAACATAATAGTCCCTGATTCATCGCATGGCACAAATCCTGCCACAGCTTCACTTGCTGGCTTTAATGTTATTGAAATAAAATCAAATTCTGATGGATTAGTAGATTTGACAGAACTTGAAAAGGTTTTAAATGATAATACATCTGCACTTATGCTTACAAATCCAAATACACTTGGATTGTTTGAGAAAGATATTTTAAAAATAAGCAAAATGGTTCATAATGTAGGCGGACTTTTGTATTATGATGGGGCAAATTTAAATCCACTTTTAGCATGTGTGAAAATTTCAGATATGGGATTTGATGTAGTGCATTTTAATTTACATAAGAGTTTTAGTACACCTCACGGTGGTGGTGGACCAGGGGCAGGTCCTGTTGGTGTATCTGAAAAACTTGTGGATTTTTTGCCTGTACCATTGGTTAAAAAAGTTGATAATAAATATTTCCTTGATTATAATGTTAAAAATTCAATTGGAAAAGTTAAATCTTTTTATGGTAATTTTTCTGTAATTTTAAAATCTTATTTTTATATATTAGAACTTGGTATAGATGGCTTAAGAAAAGTAAGTGAAAAATCAATTTTAAATGCAAATTATTTAAAGAAAAAACTTGAAAGACTTTTAGAATTACCATATAAAAACAATTGCTTACATGAATTCGTATTATCAGGTAAAAAATTGCAGGAGTATGGATTACATACAATTGATTTAGCAAAAAGACTTATAGATTTTGGTTATCATCCACCAACAGTTTATTTCCCATTGATTATTGAAGAAGCAATTATGATTGAGCCCACTGAAACAGAGTCAAAAGAGATACTTGACAAATTTGCAAAAGATTTTGAATATATCATAAATGAAGCAAAAGCAAATCCTGAAAAATTAAAAAAAGCACCTTGGAAAACACCTGTCCGAAGATTGGACGAAGTTACAGCAGCTCGTCATCCTGTTGTTACTTATGATGAGTATTGTAATTCAGAAATGTAAATTTAATGATACAGAAATTAAAAGTGAACAAAAGTTACAGAAATGCAGAGATAAAACAAATTAAAAATTCTCTGTATTCTCTGCGTCTCTGTGGCTAAACATAATATGAGAGTGTTCGGTAATTTGAGTGGGAAAAGGCACAAAATTTTACGGTTTTCGGAGCCGTAATCCCACACTTACAGGATGTAAGTGTAGGGATAGGCGGAGACCCCGGAGTCCCACACCTACAGGATGTAGGTGTGAGGACGAGAATGAGTAAAATTTTGTGCCTTTTGAAAATAGGTAAATTCAAAGTGTGTGATTTATAATTTTAGGTATGTTTTAAGTTATAATTTCCGAACAGTCTAATAATATATAAAGGAGGCAGAATAAAATGATTAGAGAAAAAGAAAATGCATTAATTATAATTGATGTCCAAAATGATTTTTGTCCGGGTGGTAATTTAGCTGTAAAAGAAGGTGATAAAATTGTGCCAGTTATAAATAATATAATAAAAAAATTTTATAAAGTAATTGCAACACAGGATTGGCATCCTGATAACCATCTTTCATTTGCAGAAAATCATCCTGGAAAAAATGTGTATGATGTGATAGATTTAAATGGTATAAAACAAGTGCTTTGGCCCAGTCATTGCGTTGCAGGAACAACAGGAGCAGAGTTTCATCCAGAACTTGATAAAAATAGCTTCCATTTAATATTACGAAAGGGGACAAACCCCAAAATTGATTCTTATTCTGCATTTATGGAAAACGATAAACAAACAATTACAGGGTTGGAAGGATATCTTAAGAATTTAGGAATTAAACAGGTATTTTTATGTGGACTTGCAACAGATTATTGTGTATTTTACTCTGCAATTGATGCAATCTCTCTTGGTTTTGAAACCTATGTTATAATTGATGCCTGTAAAGGTGTTGACTTCCCTGAAGGGAATATAGAAAAATCTTTAAAAACTATGCAAGAGAGTGGAATTAAAATTATAAAATCAGCAGAATTATAACTATGGAAAAATTGAAAAATTTTGCACTTTTTACTGACCTTTATGAACTTACAATGATACAAGGCTATTATTTTACAAATCCAGAACAAGAAGCTGTATTTGATATGTTTTTTAGACATCAGCCATTTGAAGGTGGATTCACTATTTTTGCTGGACTTGACCCACTTATTGATGCTATTTTAAACATAAAATTCACTGATGAAAAAATTGATTATCTTGATTCTTTAAATCTATTTAAAAAAGAGTTTTTAGATTATCTTGCAAATTTTAGATTTACAGGAGACATATATGCAATAAAAGAAGGGAGTATTGTTTTTCCAAATGAGCCATTATTACGTATTCATAGCACATTGATTGAAGCTCAACTTATAGAAAGTATGGTATTAAATTTCATAAATTTCCAGTCATTGATAGCAACAAAAGCTGCAAGAATAGTTATTGCATCAAATGGTGGTGCAGTTCTTGAATTTGGCTTAAGACGTGCCCAAGGGGTAGATGGGGCTTTATCTGCTGCACGCGCTGCTTTTATTGGTGGAGCTGTTGCTACCTCTAATGTGCTTGCTGGTAAAATGTTTAATATCCCTGTTAGAGGAACAATGGCTCATAGCTGGGTAATGAGCTTTGATTCTGAATTGGAATCTTTTGAGAAATATGCAGAAATGTATCCTAACCATTGTGTGTTGTTAGTTGATACTTTTGATACGCTTAAATCAGGTGTGCCTAATGCAATAAAAGTTTTTCAAAAATTGAAAAAGAAAGGAATAAAAAATTTTGGTATAAGACTTGATAGTGGCGACCTTGAATACTTAAGTAAAGAAGCAAGAAAAATGTTTGATGAAAATGGATTGCCAGAAGTAAAAATATATGCGTCAAATGAACTTGATGAATGGATTATAAATCAACTTATAAAAAATAAAGCTCCTATAGATGCTTGGGGGGTTGGAACCAAACTTGTAACAGGTGACAGAGATCCATCTTTATCCGGCGTATATAAAATCGTAGCTAAAAAAGACGGAAGAAAAATTCAGCCTTGTATCAAAATTTCAAATAACCCTGAAAAAATTACAAACCCCGGAATAAAAAATATCTATAGATTTTATAACAAAAATAATATAATGTTATGTGATTTGATTTATCTGGAAGAAGAGGATGAAGAGTTGTCAAAAGAGATTAACAAAAAAAAGCCTTTGAAATTTAATCATCCCAATATTGATTATGCACATTTTATTCTTAATGATTATTCATTTGCAAAAAAATTACTTGTCCCAGTTATAGTGAAAGGAAAAAAAGTATATAATTCCCCCTCACTTAAAGAATTGCAAAAATTTGCAAGAGAAGAAATTAATTCACTTGATGCAACATATAAAAGACTTTTAAATCCTCATATATATAAAGTTAGCCTCTCCAATAAATTAAAACAATTAAAAAGAAGTTTAATTCAAAAATATTCAATTCAATAGTTTAGGAACTTTCATCTTTGACCGATAATTATATTTAATGAAACTGAAGCAATATAAAATTTATGGCGCACTTATTTTTATTCTCTTTATAAATTCAATCCCTATTTATTCTAAAAATTTTTCAAAAGTTAAAATATTAATCGCATCTGCACAAAAAATCTCTCTAATTTTAAAAGGGAAATTTAAATTGCTCAATGGCTTTACAGAACAAAAAATTATTGAAAATAATAATATACATCTTATATTCCTTATAAAGGAGAATAAAATAAAAATTGAAAATTATGGAATTTTTTCAGGAACAATATATATAAAAAATTTATCTAACGGAATAGTTTCTTTTAATAATTACATTTATTCTGGGGATTTTTATATTACATTACTAACAAACAGATTGTTTCTTATAAACGAAATTTCAGTAGAGGAATATTTAAAAGGGGTATTGCCAAACGAAATTTCACCCAACTGGAATATAGAAGCTATAAAAGCTCAAGCTGTTGCAGCAAGAACTTTTGCTTATTTTTACAAATTAAAAAATTTGAACCAATTATATCATTTGAACGCAACTATACTTTCACAAGTTTATACAGGTAAAACAGGAGAGAAGGCTATTTTTAACAAGGCAATACAGGAAACACAAGATGAAGTTTTAGTGTTTAATAATAGACTTATAGCAGCATACTTTCATTCTGTATGTGGTGGGCATACAGAAGATGCTGAAAAAGTATGGGGTAGAAAATTACCTTATTTAAGAGGGGTCCCGTGTAATTATTGTAGAAATGCTAAACACTATAGGTGGCAGGCAATCTTTACTGATAAAGAAATTATATCAAAATTAAATAAAAGTGGATTTAATATTACTCATATTTCAAGGATAGTGCCTGGAAAAATAAGTTCTTCAGGCAGATGGGTTTCTGTTAGAATTATAGGCAAACCTCATTCTATAACAGTTCAGGGAAATATGTTTAGATTAATTTTAGGTGCTGAGAAATTAAGGAGCACTAAATTTAGAATTTCTCATTATAAAGATAAATGGATTGTAAAAGGAAAAGGTTGGGGCCATGGCGTTGGAATGTGTCAATGGGGTGCAAAAGGTATGGCTGATAGAGGTTATAAATACTACCAAATTCTTCGTTATTATTTTCGTGGCACAAAACTTGTAAAAATCTC
This sequence comes from uncultured Spirochaetia bacterium, assembly GCA_964605455.1. Taxonomy (GTDB): domain Bacteria; phylum Spirochaetota; class JAHITG01; order JAHITG01; family JAFGFC01; genus CAZSCZ01. The sequence continues at coordinate 4,330 of CAZSCZ010000047.1, read as the reverse complement.
AGAAAAATATCTCTCCAATATAACACAATAATTCCTTAAAATTTTTACTAACTCTTCCACTAAAACACCTGCTACACATTTTGTAGATTATATTTCCTATTCAATTATAGAATTATAATATTTTAATGCTTCTTTAAGTGATTTATCCTGCGGGTAAATTTTTAGCCCTTCCTCAAGATAAATTACTGTTTCATAAATCCTTCGTAATTTGTAAAAATTAAATGCCAAAGCTTTATAAAGCTGAATACTTTTCAACCCCATATTATATGATTTTAGTAAATACTTTAATGATTCTTCAAAATTTTTTTCTTTTAATTCACACATCCCATAATAAAAATATCCTGAAGCATCTTCAGGTGAAATTTCAATTATCCGTTTAAAAAACTTTTTTGCTTTTTTGTAATCTTTTTTGGCATAGTATAATTTTCCAAGTATACTTTGAATATCTTTAAGTTCATCTCCATATTTGGCAGCGAATAAAAGATTTCTTTTATATACTTCTTTATTTCCAATAAAATTTTTATAGAATACTGCTAATCTATAATAATATATTGCAGCAAGGCCCTTATCCATATAATCTGTAGTTTCTTTGCCAGTTCGTAAGTAATAATGATAGAGAAATTTATAATCTTGTTCCTTTAAAACCAATTTATATATAACTCCAATTGGCTGAAGATATTTCTGATAGGTTGGCTCAATTCTTTCAGGTGATGTGAAATATAATTCTTTTGCATCAATTGAAATAAGATTTTTAAAATATTCTACACTTGATGTAAATAATTTCCCATATCTATTACAATAATCTATATCAGGTCGTAAATATTCAACAAATCGCAAATATGCAAGCGCAAATAAGGGATTATCACCTTCAACAGTGAATAAAGCGCTCTCTTTATTAATTGTCTTTAAAATATTTCTGCTAAAATCGTATGCAATAAAATTGCCTCGCTGTGAGTTAATATTTTTAAAATAAAAAATTACAAAAATTATTAAAGGAATAATTTCTATCCATTTTGCTTTATTATTAATCCCTGCAAAGAAAAGAAAAATGAAAAGGCTAAAAACCACAAAGGATGGGATAAAAAATACTCTTGAAACATAGAGTATATGTCTATCAAGTTTTGGATTTGTAATATATACGAAACCTGCTGAAAGAATGAGCCAGAACACAAAAATCAACAAAACTGCTTTAAAATTCTTTTTTAGTCCAATATAGAGACCTGCAAGTCCAAACAATAACACAAAGTTGAATTGTTGCCATAAAAATTTGAAGTATTCACCATATTGTCTTAAAAAATAAAATAGATTTCTCTTCTTTACCAATTCCATTTCTTTATATTCTGCACGGGTAATATGTTGAAAAAATCTGGAAATATTTGAAGGGTTTCCCCAATTTATTAATGGATTTGCATTTGCCCTAATGATTAAATATATGTATAGTGACAATCCAATAATAAACAATACAAATGATTTAATAATTATTTTACCAATTTTTTGTGGCATCCATTTTTTCAACTTTTTATATAGAACAATTCCATAAATAGGTAAAAGCAGAACAGGTGATTGATGATTGCTAAGACTTAATCCATATATAAATGAAAAAAGATAAATAAATTTTATATTTTTTTTTATAATAATTTTAAGAAAAATTAAATTATTTAAAAGCATTAGAAATAAATTTAAAGTATAAACCTCAGTTATAATTGCTTGGGAAAAAAGTATAGGAGTAATTCCTGTAAAAAGAGAAATTCCCATTCCTATTATTTTTCGTGATAATGATAGAATATTTTTAGGAAATACTATATTATGAATTAACAGAAAATTTTTATAGATAAGCATTACAGCAAGTGAAGCAAAAAATGAGGACATAATATTACCGCACATAGCAGGATTAAAAGGGAAGAACCAGATAAAAAATTTAAGGAGCAAAAGATAAAGTGGATATCCTGGGGGATGTGCGATTCCTAATGTATATGCAGCTGAGAGAAGTTCTCCGCTGTCACCATTCGTAATTTCAGGATAAATATTTAATAAATAAACAACAAAGCTTATAAGAAAAAGTAATATTAACTCCCAATTATTGTTTAGTTTTTTCATAAAAAAGAATCATATCAAATTTTCTACTATTGTCAAGTCATATTTAAGGATGTTGAAAAAACACCCCCCATTTTTAAGGAATCCTTTTATAATAAGTTGTAAAAACAGACCTTTAGGTCTGTTAAATATATTAAATTAACACACCTAAAGATGTGTTTCTACATTTTTTATCAATATATTACATATTGTTAATGCATATATAAGATAAAATTTTATTTTATATAATTTTTGATATAAAAACAATTATAAAATATTTTTTCAACACTCTTAGTCATATTTGAAATTATAAAGAATACTAAATTTGACTTTTATTATCAATTTTATTACACTATAAACAGTATATGAATACTGTAAAGATATACATAGATGGAGCATCACGGGGAAATCCGGGACGAGGTGGCATAGGTATTATTTGTAAAGATTCAACAGGGAATACAATATTCACTATATCAAAATTTGTAGGAATTGTTACAAATAATCAGGCTGAATATATTGCATTAATAGAAGGGCTAAAAGAAGCAATAAAGAATAATATAAAGGAGGCGATAATATATTCGGACAGTGAGTTATTAGTAAATCAACTAAATGAGAAATATAAAGTAAAGAGTTTGGAGTTATATAAATATTTTAAAGAAGCAAAGGAATTATTAAAGAATTTCAATTTTATAAAGATAGAATTAATAACTCGTAGAGAGAACAGGGATGCGGATATATTAGCATCAAATGGTAGTATGGGAGGGGTAGAGTAATTCAGGTGCTCGGGCTTATGCATAATGCATAAGTCAGGAAAGTCCGAACTCCGACAGGCAGGGTGCCGGGTAATACCCGGAGGAGGTAACTCCTGGAAAGTGCCACAGAAACTATACCGCCAGTAGAAAATGCCATTGCATTTTTACTGGTAAGGGTGAAATCGTGGGGTAAGAGCCCACGCATCAGGGTGGCAACATCCTGATGGGGTAAACCCCGCCCGGAGCAAGGCTAAATAAGAGGGTGGGCCGCCTGTCCCTATACCCTCGGGTAAGCCGCATAGAAGAGCACAGTAATGTGACTCTCAAGATTAATGAGCACCTTAAACAGAATTCGGCTTATGAATTACTCTCCCCTCTCTTATTGCAAAGATGCAATTTTCTTTATTAATTTAAAATCAAGTGAATGTCCTGAACGATATGCTATAAAATGCCCAATAATAGGTACACCCAAAATCCCTATACATCCTATAAGATCTAAAACCTTATGTCTTAAACATTCATCTTTAAAACGACATCTCTTGTTTAAATATCCGGTCTCTGTTAATACTACTGTATTATAGAGCGACCCGCCTCTTGCAAATCCCCGATTTAATAAATCTTGCACTTCTTTGTAAAATCCAAATGTTCGCGCAGGTGCAATCTCTCTTTTAAAAATCTTGTAATCTATTTTGTCAAAATTTATAACTTTATTGTTTAAATCTGGATGCGGAAAATTTATATGGTAGGTGATCCCAAAATGTTGAGATGGAATAACACCTATGAATTTGTCATTATTAATAACAAAAATAGGGTCGCTAATCTTTATTAGACTAACAGGCTTCTTTTGCTCCTTTATCCCTGCTTTCTCAATTAGCTTCAAAAAGTGTTTTGCACTTCCATCAAAAATAGGAATCTCTTCATTATCAACTTCAATCAAAATATTTGTAATCCCAGAAATAAAAATAGCTGCAATTAAATGTTCTATTGTTCTTATTATATTTTTTCCATTTCCTATTGAAATTGCGCGTTTTACATCTGTTATATTTGAAATATCTAATTTGACTTTTTTTGTTCGCTTAAAAATTATTCCAGAATCTTCTGAAAGTGGATGCAATATTACTTTTGTATTTTTTCCAGTATGAATTCCTACTCCAGAAAAATTTATACTTTTTTTTATTGTCTTTTGATTCATAATTTTATATCTTTGCCAAGATAATAAAAAAAAATGAAATATCAATATGAATTCTAAAAAAGAGCGGGCATACCTTCTAAATTTTTACTTTCAAAAGGAACAATTATATATTGCGGAAGAAAATCTTAAAGAACTTGAAATGCTTGTTGATACAGCAGGAGCTGATATTGTATTAAGTGAAAATTTATATCTAAGAGAAATAAATCCAGCCTATTTTATTACAACTGGAAAAATTGAAAAGATAAAAGAGAATGTTGAAAAATCTAATATAGATGTGGTAATTATCAATACAGAGCTTAAACCTGTTCAAGTC
>CAZSCZ010000046.1:0-14405 GCA_964605455.1 uncultured Spirochaetia bacterium | reverse complement strand
TTTGAAACATCCTGAAATATATATTTAACTTTATGATTAAAATTTTTTATCCGTTCAGCTCTTTCTTTACGATATTCTTCTTTCTCTGTTTCTGTAAGATTTTCTCTCTCCTCTAAATGTTCTTTTATTAATCTTTCGCCTTTCTCTGTGCAAGAATAAACAATGTATTCCTGTTTAAATTTACTAAAAAAAATATCAAAACCTTCTGTTACATTAATAGAACCCACAACTTCACATAACGAATGCTCATCACAAGGTTGTTCACAATCAAAGCCAATAACAGTTATATGCTTTCGTCTTTCAACATAATTTGGATCAATATTTCCATCAATAAAAATTTTATCCAGCAAGCTAATTGCATTTATATCACAGGGACGAACTCCAATTAAAACTATATCTTTTACTTCTATGATAGGAATAGCTTCCTTTGTTTGATAATTAATTTCAACAATTTCTTCATTTTGTGGCAGAAAATACTTCTTTGGTGGCAAAATGGTTGGGATATACCCATCTATTACTAAATCTTCTGCTGAATTTAGTTTATCATATACAAACTCATCTCTTTTTCTTACAGCACCATAGGTTTCATAATTTTTAATTATACTCGCTATAAATTTGTGAAAATTATCACTTGCTATTTTATACATTTAATCCTCCTAATAAGATTCATAAACGGGAGAAAATATACATATTTTAAAAGGTATGTCAATAAATTTTTGGCAGATACTTGAAACCTATTTAAGATTATAATATCCCATCCTTACTATTATATGATGGAGAAGATAAAAAATAATTAAGTTAAGAAGCGTCTTTTATTTTTAACAGCACCCTTCAGTTTTTTTACCACTGAAGGGTGCCTTGCTTCTATAATTCTTCAATATTATGCTTTTTCTGAATTATCTAAAAAACCATCCAAATTAATTAAATTAAGTTATTCATTTTCTTTCATACGTTCTTTCGCTTCCTTTAAACTTTCTTTAAGAGCTTCTCTTGCAAGTGCTTTTGCATCTTCCGGCAAACCTTCCATATATTTTTCCATTAGTTGTTCCATATTATATTCTTTTTGACTCATTTTTCTTATTTTTGAAATACGCGAAATAGTCGTATAAGTGGTTATAGTGCTAATGAGCATTATCGCAGCAACGATACCCGCAACTATTTTAGATGCATTTGGTTTAGCAGAAAGTGAATGCACAAGTGCATTAAAAAGGAGCCAAACACCGTAGAGCGACACCGCAAGTCCACACAATATTCCAAGATAAATACTAATACCATAGGTGAAATTTAAAAAAGCACCAATTGGGAAAAGCACAGACATAGATGCAACAACACGAGCATTTGCTTCAAAATCTGTATTCCCACAGCATATTGCTGAAATAATAAGAAGAACAACACTTCCAATAAAAAATCCTATTACCCCAAATATTGGGGACAAAATAATAGAAGCTATACCAGCTGCAGCTCCAGGTAAAAACCCACCGCCAAATCTACTAATGTGTAACAAGCCCAATATCAATCCAATTACGCCGGCTGTAAAGCTATACAATACTACTTTAATCAAAGGCTCTACTAACCCACCTGTTTTGGGCATAGATGTAAAATATTCTTGAGGAGATAAAAGAGTCTTTTTTGACTCTTCAATGAAATTTTTAAAATCAAACTTTTGAGCAGCCATTTTTGAACCTCCTTAATATTAGAGTTAATCCTACAGAGACATAAAAAATAAAAAGGATTACATAATAATACTCTCTGTTCTCTACTATGCCTCTGTAGTTTTATATTTTTCATAAAATATAAAATATTATTTTCAAAAGTCAACAAAAAAATTTTTCACAAAACTTGACAATTTAATTATGTTAGGTATAATTAATAATTCTATGTAAAACTTTTCTTGACCCCTTTATAAAGGGGGTCCAACTATAGAATAAAAGCCATAAAAGGCACAGAGATTAAAAAAATAAATAAAATATGAGACTGTTCGGCAATTTATATAATAGAATACACAAAATTTTATGGTTTTTGGAGCCCCTACTCACATCCTGTAAGTGGGGGTGTGCCTTTTGAAAGTATGGAAATTCAAAGTGTGTGATTTATAATTTTAGGTATGGTTTAAATTATAATTTCCGGACACTCTTTTAAATTAAAAAAGGAGGTAAAAAAAGAATGAAAAAATTATTTATAATATTCATATTACTCTCACTTATTGCTTTACCTATTTTAGCACAAGAAGAAACAACTCCAACAAAAATAACCTTTAAATGGATTAAGGCTCATCCCCGAGCATTTGAAAAGGCAATTGAACACGAGCAATGGCTTAAAAAACATCCTGAAGTAGCTAAAATTATCATTAAAAATAAGAAATGGTTAGAAAACCATCCAAATATTGCAAGGAAAATTTATCGGCACAGACGATGGCTTGCCAAACACCCGAAAGTAGCAAAACGAATTTATACCTGTAGAAATTTTCTTGCTACACATCCAAAAATTGCTGAAGAGATTTATAAAAACAAAAAATGGCTCAAAAAACATCCTAAAGCAGCAAAAGAATTTTATAAACATTGGAAATGGATTAAAAATCATCCTGAGAAAGCAAAAAAAATCAGAGAACGATATATAAAGAAAAAATATTTAAAAAAACATCCTGAAGAGAGGAAAAGAATAAAAAAACGAATTAGGGAAAGAAGAAAAGCAAAATAAAATTTTGCTGCAACTAAAAGATTATTTAGAAAAACATAATCATATAAATATTTCAGGAATATGGGGCTCTGCAGTTGCGTTCCTTATAGCTGAAATATTTCCTACGCTTGAAAAAAATTTACTAATAATAACTAAAAATTCACAAAAAGCAAATAATGTTTATAATGACCTCAAATTTTTTATGAGCAATACTACTGAAATTTATCTTTTCCCAGAATTGGAAATTAAAATTTATGAAAATAAAAATCCTTCATCAATTAATGTAGCAGAAAGAATTAAATATTTATACAAATTGCTTTTCTCAAAAAAGTCTTTTATTTGTATTACATCTCTGAAAAACATTTTACTAAAAACTATTCCTACAAATGTATTCAAAAACAATCTTCTGAAGCTAAAAATAAATGAAGAAATTGATTTTGAAAACTTTAAAAATTTACTTATAAATTATGGATATTCGCGTGAAGAAAAAGTATTTTTACCAGGAACATTTAGTATTCGTGGGGATATAATAGATATATTTATCCCTGTGTATGAAAATCCTGTAAGAATTGAGCTTTTTGACAATATTATAGAAAAAATTCGCTTTTTTTCACCAGAAACTCAACGGTCAATCTCTTCTATAGAAAATATAACATTAACCCCTGCTTCAGAATTTATACTAAAAGATGAATATATAAATAATTTTCAATCTGCACTAAAACACTTAATAAAAGAGCAAGAAAAAATTTATCAATCACCTGAAAAAATATGGTCTAAAACATTTTCTGATTTTACCAATATTAAACTATCTATTGACAATTTTTTTGAAACTGAAGGGTACTATAATTTTTTACCATTATTTTATAAAGAACTTAAAACATTATTAGATTATCTTTCTTTAGACACTGTATTATTTCTTGTGAATGCACCTGATTTAAAAGAAAAAGCAGATGCTATTTATGACGAACATTTTCAAGTTTATAAAAATTATTTAAAGAAAAATAGACCTGTATTATCACCTGATAATTTTTTCCTTAATAAAGCCGAATTTTTTAAAAATGTTTCTAAATTCAAAGTCATCTTCAGTGAGATTATTTCATCAGAAGAAACTAAAACTCATTTTCATTTTAAGTTTGAGGGAATTCCATCATATAAAGGAAATTTTAATTCTTTTAAAGTAGATTTTTTAAATAACCAAAAGCAGGGAATTGAATATACATTTATTTCTGAGCACAACTATAATCTCAAAGATTTCAGAGAAAAAATTATAAATCACATTGGTGAAAAGGGTATTAAATTTAAAAAAGGGAAAATTGGAAATGGATTTATTTCTATTGATTTCAAAAAAGCATTTATTCAAGATTTTGAATTTTATGGAAAACTAAAATTTGAGGAAAAAGAGAAATTACCATTAATTGTAGAAACATTTGAGAGCATTTCTGAATTAAAAGAGGGGGACTATGTTGTTCACATTGAAAATGGCATAGGGATTTATCGTGGCCTTCGGCACATTAAATCAGGCAAAGTTAGAGGAGATTTTCTTGAAATTGAATATGCTGATAATATGAAACTATTTTTACCTGTAGAAAAAATGAATCAAATTCATAAATATATTGGAAATGGAGAAAAGCCGCCTACTCTAAATAAATTAGGCACAAACACCTTTAAGCGAACAAAAGCTTATGTTGAGCGTTCAGTTGCTTCAGTAGTGCACGACCTTGTAAAAATTTATGCTATAAGACAGAACAAATCAGGATTCCGATTCCCGCCAGATACAGAGTGGCAAAGAGAATTTGAACTATCGTTCCTATATATTGAAACTCCTGATCAAATAAAGGCAATAGAAGAAATAAAAAGAGATATGGAAAGTGCACGTCCAATGGATAGACTTATCTGTGGTGATGTTGGATATGGGAAAACAGAGATTGCAATAAGAGCAGCATTTAAAGCAGTTATGGCTGGCAAGCAGGTTGCTGTGCTTGTTCCTACAACTATTCTTGCGTATCAACATTATAATACCTTTATTGAGAGATTAAAAAATTATCCAATAAAAGTTGAAATGCTATCAAGGTTTAATTCTAAAAAAGAGCAAAAGAAAATATTAAAGGAAATTGCAAATGGAAAAATTGATATAATAATAGGGACACACAGACTTATTCAACCTGATGTAAAATTCTATGATTTAGGACTTTTAATAATTGATGAAGAACATAGATTTGGCGTTGCACATAAAGAAAAATTAAAAATGGCAAGAACAACTATAGATGTAATTACAATGAGTGCAACTCCAATTCCCCGAACATTATATATGGCTTTAAGTGGTATAAGAGATGTTAGTATGATAAACACCCCACCATCTGGACGAATGCCAGTTGAAACAAAAATTGTGAAATTTTCACCAGATATTATAAGAAAAGCTATACTTAATGAATTAAATCGTAATGGTCAAGTATTTTTTCTGCATAATAGAGTGCAATCTATAAAAGCTATAGCAAATTATATAAAGCGCATCGTTCCTGAAGCAAAAGTTGCTGTAATTCATGGTCAAATGGATGAAGATGAAATTGAATTAATAATGCTTGAATTTATGGAAAAAAAATATGATGTTCTTGTATGTACAACAATTATTGAAGCAGGTATTGATATTCCAGAGGTTAATACTATTATAATAAATAGAGCTGATACCTTTGGGCTTGCACAGCTTTATCAACTTCGTGGAAGAGTTGGACGTTCAAACAAAAAATCTTATGCATATCTACTTGTGCCATCTGAAAAAGCACTTACTGAAACAGCATTAAAAAGGCTTCTTACAATTTTTGAATATACAGATTTAGGCTCAGGCTATAAAATTGCACTACGCGATCTGGAAATACGAGGAGCTGGTAATATCTTTGGTGTCCAACAGCACGGTAATATACTTGCTGTTGGACTGGAAATGTATTGTAAAATACTTAATAAAGTCATAAATCAATTAAAAGGCGAAATCATTGAAGAAGAAATTGAACCAGACCTGAACTTTGATTATTCAGCATATATTCCTGATGAATTTATTCCATCAAGTAATTTAAAAATTGAAATTTATAAAAAATTGAATAAATGTAAAACAAATGAAGAACTTTTAGAACTTGAAAAAGAAATAAAAGATAGATTTGGTGAAAAAATTCCTGCTCCTATAAAAAACCTGTTCGTCTTGCAGGAAATAAAAATAATTGCAAAATCTAATAAGATTATTAGTATAAAAAAAGTAAATGAAAAAGAATATGAAATAATTATAGAAATTGTATTTAAAGAAATTTCTCAAAAATTAAAAGAAAGAATACGAGAAAAGATAGAAAATTATTCTTTTTCACAAGATAGATTATGTATAACAATAGAGAAAAAAAATTTTTTAATAAATTTAAAAAAAATGTTGCTATCTATTTTTTAATTTTGTATATTTTTAAAAAATTTTAATTAGGAGAATTAAAAATGAAACATTTAAGAATATTTATGTTTATTATTTTTGCAGCTGTAATACTTTTTTCCCTGTATTGTGGGAAAAAGAAAATATGGGTAGCAAAGATTGATGGTGAGCCAATTTCACTTGATGAATTTAATGTAAGATTTGAATATTATTTAAAGTCAAAGTATATACAAAATCCTGAATATATTCCAAAGGCAAGAACAGATATGGAGGAACGACGTGCATGTTTAAAAGATATGATAAACGAAAAACTTATACTTGCAGAAGCAAAAAAGCTAAAGCTTCATAAACGGGAAGATGTAAAAAATTTAATAAAGCTTTATACACAGCAAATAATTATAAATGCTTATATAGAAGAATATCTTTCAGATGATATTAAGGTGAACGAAAAAGAGATAAGTGAATACTATGAAAAAAACAAAGCAGAATTCAGAGGAGTTGACCCAGAATTAGCAAAAAGAAAAATACAGTATCAGCTAACACTTCAAAAATATGACAGAAAAATTTCAGAAATTCTTGAAAAACTGAGAGGAAAATATAGAATAGAAGAAAATGAGAACGCTATAAGACCAATAATGGCTGGGAATATTGGAACATCTCAAGAAGAAAATCTTCCACCTGCTACAATAAAAAAGAAGGAAGAAAAAAATGAGAAATGAATTTAAAAGATAAATATTTCTTTTTTCCTGAATTTATCCTGCCTTTTAATGATTCTAATATATTTTTAAAAAATTTTACAATAGAAGATATTCAAACAAAATTTAACTTTAATGAATATATCATTTTTCCAGTAGAATATTCTGGCTTTTTTAATTCATATCTTTTTCTTCTATTCCATAGAAAGGATAAGTCTTTAATAATTGATAAAATTAATGAGATAATCTTACCATTACTTGAGGAAGGTAAAAAAAAACTTTTTAGTATAAATTTTAAAAAGATTGACATAAAAATTAGAAGTCCTGTAGAAAAGTTTAAAATCTCCAGCGGAATAAGATATATTAATATAATTTTTGAATATCAATTTTTTCATTCTGATATAGAAAAATTATCATTTTATATCTTAATTCCTGCATTATTCATTAAAAGATTGATAATAGGTCTCTTTGGGGGATTTATTGGAAAAGAAGAAAAAATAATTACTATAAAAGATGCACTTGATTATTTGAAATTCAGACTCTATCGCGATAGCATAATATCCTTTTGGGATTTGAGAAATTTCATACAATCATTATCTGATAAAGATTTACAGCGACTTATAAATCTTTTACTTTCAAATAATATGATGGAAGAAACAATGCTTACAGGTCTTATTGCTGGTTTTGTAAGCAGAGGCTCAGGTGAAAAAATTTTCAGAAATCTCTCAAAGAATTTAAAAAAGGAAATAGAAAAAAATCTAAATGTAAATTTTCCAGATTTTCGGTGGATTGACGAATGTTTCTATTTAATTAAGTCCGCAATTGAAGAATTACTGTTACAGGAAAAACTTGAAATTGAATCACTTAAATATATTTTAAAAATTAAAGAACAGCTAAAAGAAGAAAGGTATCAAAAAATATTTGCGCATAAATCATTTGACCAATGGATAAAAGAAGCAAAAGAGAAAGGTAAAATTGATAAATTAAAACTTATCACACCACACAAGATAATTGCACAAAGTTTAATTAGAGCAAAAGAAGAAACACTACATATAATGAAAGAAAATTTAACTAAAAATGCGATTATTCGTCTGGAAGAAGATATTGAATACGAAAAAAAAGTTGCGAGTATGAATGAGATAATGAAAGCAAGAATCTCAATTGTGGAAAATCTCAAAAGTATTTATTATGATAGTGAGGTTAATAAAATTAAAGATTTTGAAAAGGTGATTTTATCATTAAACAAATTGGACTTAAATTTACTAATAGAAGAATGTGGGATACTTGAATTTGCGCAAGCAACAATAAAGTCATCACGAAAGTTAAAGAAGCATATATACAGTGCAGTTTCAGGAACATTACGGAACTTACTTTCAGATATATACAGTGGGAAAGTTCGTTTTAAAAGTGCATTTGGTGAGCTTACTATAAACAAGATTAGGCATCAGATATTGAAGACATATTTATTTTTAAAAGGTGAAGGCAAATTATTCCGAAATTAAAACTGGGGCGGGAGGACTCGAACCTCCAAATCGCGGCTCCAAAGGCCGCTGCCTTGCCAATTTGGCTACGCCCCAAAAATATATATATATATATATTCTCATTCCAATGAATTATACGCTTCAAGAACAGAACTCTCAAGCTTTCTGCGAAATTCTGTATTTATCGGATGTGCTATATCCTTAAATTCACCGCTCTTCACTCTTCTATTTGGCATCATTATATAATTCCCATTCCTACCACTCATTATTTTTATATTATGAACTACAAATACATCATCAAATGTGACCGATGCATATCCTAATAAATTGCCCTCTCTTTCTACCTTTTTTATCCTTATATCTGTAATCTCCATCTTCCTAACGCCTCCTTACTATTTTTTATTCTTCCTCTATCTTAATGCCTTCATACAAAGGCTCGGTTAAAATTACTTTTTGATATCTGCTTGTCAATCTTTTTAATGCATCCTCAGCCTCTCCCCTTTCTTTAAATATTCCATATACAGTTGACCCTGTCCCGCTTAATATCGCATTCTCAGCACCTTCTTCTATTAAACTTCTCTTTATCTCTGCTAAAATAGAATATCTTTTAAATTCTGTCATTTCAAATATATTATATAAATTAGAAATTAATTTGTCAAGATTTTTTTCATCTATTGCATTAATTATGTTTTTTAGCCTGTTTCCCCCTTTCCGAAATAATGACGGCTCCAATAGATTATACGCTTCTTTTGTTGAAATAGAAAAACCTGGATAAACAAGTAAAATATAATAATTAAACTTTGCATCAGTCCTTTCCAACATCTCTCCGTAATGAATCCCAAATTGAATCCCCCCATTTATAAAAAATAGAGTATCACTCCCTATAGAAGATAATATCTCTTTTATCTCTTTTGTGGAAAGATTTAAATTTAACAAACTATTTATTCCAATAAGCACACCAGCCGCATCTGAACTTCCACCACCTAAACCAGCACCTATCGGAATATTTTTAAAAAGTATTATCTTAAAATTTTCTTTTATCTGTCTTCTACTTCTTAATTCCTGTAAAATATCCTCAATAATATTATGTTTAATCTCTATTCCATTCGGAATTATAGATATTTCTGTAAAATCTGCTTTAGAAATCTTTATTATATCATATAATTTTATAGCTTGAAACAATGTTACAATCTTATGAAATCCATCTCTCTCGCGCGTAAGAATATCAAGAAATAAATTAACTTTTGCCGGTGTTTTTACTATTATCTCTTTCACTTTCAATTTCAATGGACTTTGTAATCGTGAATTTCTATAGTGGATTTATCTCCACTTAAAGACTTATCTCGTTCCTCTTTCTTCTTTGATTTAACTATAAGGTATAAAAGTAAACCTATAAATAGAAATATATACCAAAATCTTAAAATAAATGGAAAAATTCTGAGCAGCATTACTAAAATTACACTAAACAGACGAAATAAAAATATCAATATCAAGAATAAAAACAATAAATAGAAAATAAAACACCCCTTTTGATATCTATCCATTATAAGTATAATATACTATACTTTCACCAAAAATCAAATAAAAAATGAGAAAATTTTGGAACCTATATTATATATTGTTTTAAAATAGTGTTTTCTTAAATACACTTACAACATATTGCTTTTTAAATCTATATAAATATATATACTCTATTAATTCTATAGCAAATTTTAATGAGGGCAAGAGATTATATTTAGAAACAATTCTGGATTAGCAAATGATTTAAATAAATAATTTGGTAAGTATTTTTTTAATTCTTCGTATTTAAAACCACCTGTTGCCACAGCTACAGAAATTGCACCTGTGGTTTTAGCACATTCTATATCAAAAGGTGTATCTCCAATTATATATATTTCCTGTGGTTTAAATTTTTGCCTATAATATCTTTCTGCTCGCTTTATAGCTATATGAGCTATTACATTTCGGTTTTCATTATCATCTGCAAATGCACCAACAGGAAAATATTTATCTAATCCAAAATGTGCTATTTTTATCATCCCGCTTTTCTTAAAGTTCCCTGTAAGCAATCCTAAACAATGTTTGGTTCTTGTTTCCATTAATATCTTTTTTATCCCAGGATAAATAAAAGCTTCTTTCTTGCTTGATAATACTTTTTTCAGTTGTTTGTAATATTCTCGTAATATAATATTCTTTCTCTTCTCATATTCTTTTAATGGTATTTTATTTATTATACATACCTCTTTCCAGATAAATTTATCTGTCCGTCCCATTAAAGGAACGCTGTTAAATGCATTTTTTACTTCAAAATATTTTTCAAATATCATATTAGCTGCTTCTCGCCCGCTTCCACACGTGTTAAGTAATGTTCCGTCTATGTCAAATAGTAATAATGCCATAAGGTTAAATAATTTTTTGCTGTGCCCATTTGTAAGCTAAATACCTGGTAACATTATAAAGCTAATTTTCTTTAATTCAAAAGATTGTTCCTCTTTTAATTCTTTCACATAGCCATAAAGCCTATTTTCATATAGATATCTTGGCTCAATTAGATATTCTACATATTTTTCCCGCGCTGATGGTGTATAAACTTTGATAATAAGAAAAATCTTATTTTTTATGGCATATTCAATCATTTTTTTCATTTCTCTTATTTTGGTTGCAGGATTCTCACCTTTATATTGTTCAGCTATTCTATTTGTAACCAATATTTTAGGTGTCTTTAGGTTCGCTTCCACTGTCTTTAGGACATATTTCTTAATTGACTTTTTTAATTCCTGTTGATATTTTATTGCTTCGTCAACTGCTTTTGATTTTAACAAAAGCTTATTTTTTAACTTTTTTTCTACTTTATCTATCAAATTATTTAATAAATTAAAATTTACTGAGAGCTTATGTTCAAAGCCTATCTCTTTTAATGTTAATATAGCGGCATAAAAATTTTTTACCTCTTCCTGCGTAAAATAAATAATAAATTCATCTGCATTTGAATAAATCTTTTCTTTTTCAATTTGAGGATAAAATTGTTTCTCTTTTAAAATAAAAAAAAGTTCATTAATAGAAATTCTGCTATCAATTAATAGTAGCGTGGGTGAAATTTCTTTTAATATTAATTTTTTTAAATTCTCATCTTCTTTTATCTGCTGAATAACAAACTTTTTACCAGTTAGAAAACAACCAGCAACGCCAAGTTTTAACTCTCCACTACGCTCGTAAACTTCATTTATAAGAAATGTTATATTTTCAGGAACAGGGTTTTCTGAATTTTCAGAAAGAAATTTTATTATTTTTGAAGAATTCCACTTTAAAATATAAGCATTATGCAATGAATTTGGTGTGATTTTGAATTTGTATATTACATCCTTTTTTTTGAACTCTGAGAATTGAATTAGATTAAAAAGACTACTTAATGAGATTTCAGGTTTTACTAATAGTTCAAAGTTTGGTTGAATAATAATAGATTTTGTGTTCTCTTTCTTTTTATATTCTTTTTTTAAAAGATTTTTAATAAGATCCAAATTAATAAAAAGGAACTCATTTTCTGTATAGATAATTCCTTGTCTTACCAGATAAAGAAAGGTGTATTCTATTTCTTCTGGTGAAGCTTTTGCGGCTGTTGCTAATTTATTTAATTTTATTTTAAATGAACTTTTTGCTTTAGGATACTTCATCTTATTATGCAATATAAATGAAGTAATCAAAAGTATGTTAAAATTAAATTCACTGATTTTTGATGACATATTTGTATCCTTGCTCAGTTAAAAATAACTGTCGCTTAAATGCAAATTCTTGTTCTTTAGTTTCTCTTGTAATTATCGTATAAAAATGTGCTTGATTTTCACCTCTTTTAGGACGCAAGATACGACCTAATCTTTGGGCTTCTTCTTGTCGTGAACCGAATGTCCCTGAAACCTGAATCGCAACATTTGCATCAGGCAAATCAATTGCAAAATTTGCAACTTTTGAAACTACAAGTAACTTTATTTCACCATTTTTAAATTTATTATACAATTCCTGTCTGTCAATATTTTTCATTTTACCTGAAATAAATGGAGCATTTAACTGTTTTGCAATTATCTCTAACTGGTCTAAATACTGCCCTATAATTAATATCTGGTCATTTGTATGTTGTTCTACAAGTTGTTTAATTACATCCATTTTTAAAGGGTTAGTTGATGCAATCTTAAATTTTTCTCTATCATTAGCAACAGCATATTCATATCGTAAATTCTGTGGTAATTTAACTCTTATTTCTGTGCATACAGCTTTAGCTATCCAGCCTTGTTTTTCTAATTCTTTCCAAGGTATATCATACTTTTTAGGACCAATTAAACTGAAAACATCTGTTTCTCTGCCGTCTTCACGGATAAGTGTGGCTGTTAAACCTAATCGGCGTTTGCTTTGAAGCTCTGCTACAAGTCTAAAAACAGGCGCTGGTAAAAGATGAACCTCATCGTAAATTATAAGCCCCCAGTTTTTTTTGTTAAAGATTTCAAAATGCCAAAATTCTTCCTGCTTTGATTTGCGGTAAACAAGTATTTGATATGTTGCAATAGTTACAGACTTAATTTCTTTTATTTCTCCTGTATATTCACCAATTTTATCTTGTGTTAATGTTGTTTTATCTATTATCTCTTCCATCCACTGTCTTGCTGCAATAATATTTGTAACAAGAATTAATGTTTCAGTTTTAAGCATACTCATAATTTTTAGCCCAACAATTGTTTTACCAGCACCGCAAGGAAGCACAATAACACCATTCCCACCTTTAGGTGAGTTCCCAGCATAAAAAATATTTGACGCTTCTTCCTGATATCTACGCAGCTTGAATTCCTCACCAGAATAAAGGGTTCTTAACCTTAAATTTATATCAAGAAATGCACCATCCTTATATCCAGCTAAATCCTCTACTGGAAATCCAATATTTATTAAAGCCTGTTTTATATGTCCCCTAAAATTCCCTTTTATTAATAAATGATGCCTATCCCTTCTCTTCTCTATAAATTTTGATACATTTTTATTATAAAGAATCTCAGTTAGAAGAATATCATCTTCAGAATAAAGATAGTAATTTTCAGAACTATCTTTGATTAATTTAATTTTTCCATAGCGCTCAATTGTTTCTTTTATTTCAAAAATTATATTTTCAGGAATTTCATATTTAGAATACTTTTCTAAAATTTCAATAATTTTCTTTGTCGTAAGTCCTGCCGAAGCTGCATTCCATAACGAAAGTGGTGTGATTTTATAAGTATGAATATGTTCTGGACTTTTTATAAGCTCAGCAAATTTGGAAATCCAATCCCTTGCCTCTTCATATAAAGAAGATGAAGTTTCAAGAAGTAATGTTCTATCAGATTGAACAATTAATGGCTTATTTCCTGCACTATTTGACATTAACTCACCATTAAATTTTCATTACAATCGTAATGCAATTATAATAATTATAATTAAAATAATAATACTCAATAACGAATATGCATCAATATAGAAAAACTTATTGGGTTTTCTGATGTTTGTAATTTTATTTGAATATTCAATTGATTTGTGTGATTCTTTGAATCTATAAATCTTTTCACCTTTTTTTGCATAGCCTAATTTTCTGGCAAGCTCTGCAATATAATTCATATCACTTTTTAAAAGTTCAATCTTTTTTCTTAAAACTTCATTTTCGTTTTTCAGATTATTGATTTCATTTTCTAATCTGGAGATTTTATTAATTAATTTTCTTCGCGAAAAATAACCGCTTCCACTAAAAAAGAAGATATAGATTCCAAGCAAAAGAATAACTATATATTTAACATATTTATGTTTATTTTTTATCACTTTTGATTTTTAAAAGCGGAAAGCCCTGCATAAGATGCGATATTGCCAAGCTCTTCTTCTATACGAATTAATTGATTATACTTTGCTAATCTTTCACTTCTTGCTGGAGCTCCTGTTTTAATCATACCGATATTTGTTGCTACAACAAGGTCTGCAATTGTGCAATCTTCTGTTTCACCTGAACGATGTGAAACAACTGCTGTATAAGCGTTTGTTTTGGCTAATTCTATTGTTTCAAGGGTTTCTGTAAGTGTCCCAATTTGATTTAATTTTATCAAAATAGAATTAGCAACACCTTTTTTAATTCCTTCTGCAAGTATCGTT
>CAZSCZ010000045.1:0-14486 GCA_964605455.1 uncultured Spirochaetia bacterium | reverse complement strand
CACTGTGTGTTTTTTTCATCTTATTTTTGCATATAGATGGCAGTTTTCATTAAAAAGAAATAATATTGATATAAAGTATACTACATTGTTAAAGTTTCATCTAATCGCTGTCTTTGCACAAAACTTTTTACCATCAGCTGTAGGAGGAGATTTAGTTAGAGGATTACTCGCTTTTAAAGGTAATCCTAAGATAAGAATTGCTAGCTCTATCATTATTTGTAGAATTTATGGGTTATTTTCTTTTATTGTATTAGTTAATTTTTCACTTTTTTTTCTAAATTTAAAGGGAAATATTATCTCTAAATTAAAATGGTATGCCATGGGAGTTCTATTATTATTTATTCTGTTTTATTTTGCATTATTTAAAAATAAAGTTCAAACATTGATTATGAGAATATATAATTCTATTAAGATAGAAAAATTAAAAAAATTTAAAATCAATATCTTCTTTGAGAAAATAAATACATACAAAAATGTAAGTGTTGCTTTATTTCTTTTTTCTTCCTCATTAATTATTCAAATCATATCTATTTTTACATGTTATTTTCTTTTTCTCTCTCTTAGATATAACATAAATATAATTTATCTTTTTTTGTACATCCCTATTATAACATTTTTAACTCTTTTACCAATCTCGTTAAACGGACTGGGAATAAGAGAAGGTTTATATTATTATTTCTTTCATAACATAGTAGGTTCTGATAACATCATTTTTGCATTTATATTATTAGGATTAGCTATAAGGACAGCAGTTAGTCTTATTGGTGGAATATTAACTATTTCCAAACCCCGCCAATAAGTTAATCTAAATCTAGTAGAGGGGGACTAGAGGGGGACGGTGCACAACTTTATTAACTTTATAATTTCTGGACACTAAACACTGAAAACTGTGCATAAAGTTACAAAGTTAATAAAGTTGTGCACCGTCCCCGCAATCAATTCATGTGTTTTTTATTAATAAAAAATTTTTTAAATGTCCAAATTTATAGTCCGAAATTATAAAAAGAAGAAGTTTTTTAAAGGTATTTAACTTTTATATGTTGTGACTGAGTGTAAAAATAAATTTCTTGACATTTAAATAATAATGTATTAAAATTTTATTTCTTAAGGAATGGAAAGGAATAAAGAATGAACGAGATAAGAAAATTAATCGTAGATGAAAAGAGTCCCTATTTCAATGTAAATGGAATGAAATATAGAGAATTTGCCAGTAAATATAAACAGATAAGAAATTATGCTACAATAATAGCATTTGATGCACCTCCTGAATTTAGGCTTGGGAATCTATTAGAACAACAAATAAGTGAAATCATAAAAAATGCAGTTATCCATGGAAATAAGAAAGATCCAAATAAAAAAGTAAAAGTATGGTGGGAATTTAATAAAGAGAAAAAGATGGCAAGAATTATTGTAGAAGATGAAGGTGAAGGGTTTAAATATTTAGATAATTGGAATGAATTTCATGAAAAAAGAACTAAATGTTTTCTTGAAAACAATTTTGAAGAGATGCTTAAATATATTTCATATAGAACCCCAGAAAGTACTGAACTTGATGGAGGAAATGCGCTTTTTGCTGCAGTAGAATTCTGGAATGGGGGAATGATATATAATAATAAAAAAAACAAGGTTGCTTGTGTAAAATTTTATACTGACGAAGAATTAAAAGGAAAAATAAATGTTTAAACCAGAAATAAAAAACGATTTTTATATTATTAGAGTAGAAGGGCAAGATGCGTCAATTGATATAAACAATGTATCTGAGCTCAAAAAGCTTCTAAAAGAAGGAATAGAACAGGGATATAAAAAAATAATTGTAGATTTTAAAAATATAAGTTATATTGACAGTTCTGGACTTGGGTGCCTTATGGATTCGATGAAAGAACTAAAAAACAAGGGTGGGGAATTAGGCATTCTTTCTATTTCTTCAGATGTCCTTGAAGTTTTTACTGCAACTAAAATAGGTCAGTTCTTTAAATATTACAAATCTATAGGTGCTTAATAGAAATATTTAATCACAGCAATTTTATTTCTCTTTTCATTAAAAATCACTCCGCTGTCCCAATATTCAAGTGCTGAAAAAAGAAAATTCCCACCATCATCATTATTACTTTCAGAAGATTTATATGCTGCATATTTTAAAACATTTACTAAATCCCTTGCCTTAATAAATTTCGTCCTCATCTTATTAAAACGATTCCACTCCTCAAGATTTTTGAATCCCTCTCCTTCATCTTCTATAATTAATTTTACATAATCAGAGTTTATATTATACCATACTTTAACTTTTTTATTTATATCAAGCTTATTCCCATGTCTTATAGCATTTTTTATAAATTCACTTATCTGTAATTTAAGTAATACATTATTCTTTATATCCTCTGAATCACAATCATTTAAAATTATACTTGCAAATTCCTTTATTTTTGTTATATCACTTGGAAATTCTACATATTTCATCCCTGATGTATTCCATATAGGGGCATCATCTCCTCTTATCTCTAATTCTGTATGCTCTTCAAATCCAACATTGAAATATCTGTTTACTATATTTCTTAGACTTTTAACAGTAAAATTTAAAAGAAAATAAGAAGCACTAAGTAAAGTAACAGGATTTTCAGATTCCCATTTTTCTTTCTTAAATAAACTTACCTTTAATTTCGATAAAATCTTATTAAAAAAAGAATTAAACATTTCAGTAAAAAGATATAAATCTGTGAAAATAAAGTTTCTCAATTTTTTAAAATATTCCCTATCAAATTTTATATTTTCTAAAAATTCTTTCTTTAATCTCTCCTGAAGCTCCAAACTTTTTTTCTGTATCGTATCCATTGAAAAAGGTGTTTTCAATATTTTATAAAGCATCCTGTAAACTTTATTTTTGTTAGAAAGATAAATAGAAACTTCTTCTAAAATAGAAAACAAATCTTTAAGGAATTTTTCTGTTTTTTGTATCTCTTTTTCAATTACGTTCACACTTCTTTTCCCCTTTAATCTGGTTTAGTGCTTCTTCTGCAGCTTTACGCACCTTTGATTCAAGGTCATACTCCTTTTTATATTCTAATATTTCTATAGCTTCTTTTGCTCGCAATTTTTCTAAAGATTTTATAGCATAATATCTAACGGCTTTGTCATCATCTTTTAAACATTCTATCAATATATTTACTGCTTTTTTATTATTTAAATTTCCCAGTGCTTCTGTTATTCTGGCTTTCAGTTCTGAATTTACTTTTTCAATATATTGAGACAAAATTTTGAATGAAAGCTCATTTCTAATATATCCTAAGCCTGTAGCAGCAAATTTACGATTTATCATCTTCTCACTTTCATTTGTAAAGATAGAAATTAAAATTTTTTGGGATTTTTCAGACTTAATATTTGCAAGAGTCAAAATCATTTGTGTTCTAACACGTTCATTCTCTTCCTTCTTAAGTCTATCAATAATTATTGGCACAGATTCTTTATATTCTATTTCACCCAGAGCCCGGAGCGCAGCTTCCTTTACCTGAATATTCCTTGAGTCCAGATATTTTAAAATATATTTTCCAGCTTCCCTGTATTTTATCATCCCTATAGAACTTATTGCAAATTCTTGCATCTCTTCTGATATATTAGGCTCTTTCAACATTTCCATTAAATATGGTGCAGCTGACTTGTTGCTCAATGCTACAAGTGTTGAAATCATTTCCTTTTTAATAAATAAATTTTTTTCTGTAGGAAGATACTTTACAATAATTGGAATGGCTTTTAAAACTCTTTCCCCTTTTATAGCATAAAGAACAGACCGTTTCTGCGCTGATGTTCCATATTTTAATGTTTTTTCCCAAAATTTTATTGTTTCGTCTGAATATTTTTCCTGCGGTTTGTTCGTGATTGTAGTATTTGGCTTCTCATTCGAAGAAAATAATAAAGTATGAAATATAATAAAGTATAAAAATAATAGTATATATCTCTTTACACACATTTTTAATATTTATCGTAAATTTCCGATAAATATTAAGCAATGAAATTCGCAAATAATTTGATTTTTTAAAAATAAATGTTAATATTATTAGTAATATGCAAAAATATTTATATTCATTATTAAAATGTAAAAGATATAAAATAGATTTTAAACATATAATTGATAATGCTTTAAAAGATGATATAGCTAAAGATGATATTACAACAAAGCTTTTAATTAACAGAAATAAAATTTCAAATGCCAGAATTATTGTTAAAAGTAATGCTACTATTTGTGGACTTGAAATTGCAAAATACTGTTTTAAAAAAGTTGATAAATCTCTAATGATAAATCTATTAAAAAAAGATGGTGAAAAAGTTAAAAAAGGTGAAATTGTTATAGAAATAAAAGGCAGGACTGCTTCAATATTAAAAGCCGAACGCACAGCGCTTAATTTTTTGCAACACCTTTCAGGAATTGCTACATATACAGAAATGATGGTATCAATTGCAAAAAAATATAATGTATTATTGTTAGATACAAGAAAAACACTTCCTGGCTTAAGAATTTTGGAAAAATACGCAGTTTATACTGGCGGTGGAAAAAATCATAGATTTAATTTAAAAGATGAAGTCCTTATAAAAGAAAATCATATTTTTGCCTGTGGTGGAATTGAAAATGCCTTAAAAAAAATAAAAAAGTATAAATCACCATTTGAAGTTGAAGTAAGGTCACTTGATGAATTTAAAATCGCACTTAAACATAATGTGCCTATTATTCTACTTGATAATTTTAAAGTCAAGGATATAAAAAAAGCTGTAAAATTAAATCAAGGCAAATCAAAACTTGAAGTATCTGGTGGTATTACTCTTAAAAATATAAGAAAAATAGCTAAAACCGGTGTTGATTATATCTCAGTTGGGGCAATAACTCATTCAGCAAAGGCTATTGATTTTTCATTATTATTGATAGATTGAAAATATAAATATTATGGAACTTATAAGAGAAAATGATTATGTAATAATCTTTACCGCAGGAAAAAAATATTGTGTTAAAGTCTTACAGGATAAAAGTTTTTCCACAAAAAACGGAACAATAAAATTAAAGGACATAATTGGAAAACCTTTTGGAATAGAATTTGAAAAACATTTTATATTTAAACCAACAATAGAGGATATTATACTCTTCGGACTTAAACGAGAAACACAAATTGTATATCCAAAAGAAAGCTTTTATATAGCGTTTAAATTAGGTTTAAAAAATGGGATGAAAGTTTTTGAATGTGGCACTGGTAGTGGTGCATTAACAATAACACTTGCAACTATAGTTGCACCTGACGGTTTTGTTTATACCTATGAAAAGGAAAAAAAATTTTATAAAAAAGCCAAAAGTAATATTAAAAAGTTTGGCTATGAAAAAAATGTAAAAATTTTCTTAAAAAATATAGATGAAGGAATTGAGGAGAAAGATTTTGATGCTGCATTTATTGATGTAAAAGAACCCTGGAACTATATCACGCTTATCTATCAAATATTAAAGCCCTCTGCAATGTTAGGAGTAATTGTTCCAACCACAAATCAAATCTCCAAATTAATTCCTGAATTATCCAGCAAGTTCTCTGATATTGAAATTTTAGAATTTCTTCAAAGATATTATAAAATAAATCCTGAAAGAATAAGACCTGAAGATAGGATGGTAGCACATACAGGCTATCTAATATTTGCTCGCAAAGTTTTAAAAGAAATATAATGAAATAAAATACTATTTCTGCTTAGTAAAAAAAATAATTTTAATAATTTCTTGACAAAGAAATATAATTATTTTAATTTACACCTACAATTTTAATTTGAGGTAACGATGTGAATGTTAATGATTTAACAAAGACTTTGCACCCAATTGAAATTAAAATACTTAATGTTATAAATAAGAACGAAAACTTTGAGATTGATTTTTTACTTGCAAATACTGATTTAAACGAAGGACAAATTAGAAGAGGTGTTGACTGGCTTTTATCAAAAAATTTAATAAAAGAAGTTGGTAGAAGAAAGAGAATAAATTATAGAATTACTGAAAAAGGCAAACTTTTTCTAAAAAATCCTTTAATTGAAAAAAGTATAATAAAATTTCTGCAAGAAAAGGGAAATGCTAAAATTCAGGATTTAATGGGAGAGCTTTCTTATGAAAAAAAAGATATAGGCTCTGCTGTTGGGAATATGAAAAAAGAAGGGGAATTGGTGCAGCAAGAAGGAGGATATGTTACTATAGGTAAATTAAAAAATATTGAATATTACAATTTACTTGAACAGATTCTTAAAAAATTTCACACTAATGAAACAATTGATGAAAAAGAACTTACAGACAAAGAAAAAAAATGCATTAAAAAATCGGAATCTATTCAACTTCATAAAAGTTTCTTTAAAATTAAGGGAACAGAAATAGTCACTTATTCTTTAACAGAACAAGGGCAGAAATTAAAAGAAATCCTTACAAAAGAACATATTACAGGTGATGAAATTTCTCAGATAACACCTGAGTTATTGAAAGAAAAGAAATGGGTAAATAAAAAATTTCGCAAATATAATATTGCACTTCCTGCTCCACATATTATTATAGGCAGGAAACATCCTTATAGAGAATTTCTTGATTTTTTAAAACAAAAATTTATCTCACTTGGATTTAAAGAAATGCGCGGTAGCCTTGTAGAAACTGAATTCTGGAATATGGATGCTTTATATATGCCTCAGACACATCCTGCTCGTGATATTCATGATGTATATTTTATAAAAGAACCACAATTTGCCAAAGAAATTGAACAACCTTATTTCACAAATGTCTCTAAGACTCACGAAAATGGTGGCAATACATCTTCACGAGGCTGGGGATATAAATTTGATAAAGAGAAAGCCAAACAGCTTATACTTCGTAGTCAAGGCACAGTGCTTTCTGCAAGAATGCTTGCATTGAAACCTGAAATTCCTGGAAAATATTTCGCTATTGCAAGATGTTTCAGATACGATAAAGTTGATGCTACACATCTGGCTGATTTCTTTCAGGTTGAAGGTATTGTTTTAAGTGAGAACGCAAATTTTAAAACATTGCTTGGGCTGTTAACTTTATTTGCTAAAGAAATTGCTCGTGCACAGAAGATAAAATTTGCACCTGCATATTTTCCTTTTACTGAGCCATCAGTTGAATTGCATATTAAACACCCTAAATTAGGTTGGTATGAGCTCGGTGGCGCAGGAATCTTTAGACCAGAAGTTACAATCCCATTAGGTATTAATGTGCCTGTGCTTGCCTGGGGATTGGGTGTTGATAGAATGGCTATGATGGCTATGGGTATAAATGATATAAGAGAACTCTTTTCACGAGACTTAGATTTTGTTAGAAAATCAAGAATGGTGTTGTAATTATGCCTAAAATAGATGTCTTTAAAAATGATATTGATGATTTGTTGCTAAAAAAATTGGATAAAAATGAACTTGAAGATGTGCTCGCTTCTGCTAAAGCAGAATTAAAAGAACTTTCTGACGATGGAATCTATAAAATTGAACTTAATGACACAAACAGACCGGATTTATGGACATCTGCTGGGCTTGCAAGACAGATAAATCAGTTCTTGAAATTAAAAAAATATAATTACCCATTCTTTGAACAGAAAATAGATGCTAAATTTGAAATAATTGTAGATAAAAGACTTCAAAATATAAGACCTTATATCGTAGGATTTGGTGTAAAAAATATCAATATTACAGAAGAACTCCTTCTTGAACTTATTCAGAATCAAGAAAAACTTTGCACAAATTTTGGTAGAGCAAGAAAAGATGTTGCAATTGGAATATATAAATTTGAAAAAATAAAATTTCCTGTTTATTACAAAGCTATTAAGCCTTCTGATATAAAATTTGTCCCACTTGAGTTTGATAATAAAATGGATTTGAATGAAATTTTAGAAAAACATCCGAAAGGAATAGAATTTGGACATATTGTTAAAGATTTTGAGCTATATCCCATTATTGTTGATAGCAATAACGAAGTTTTATCATTCCCACCAATAATAAATAGCAAATATATTGGTGAAGTTGAAGTTGGTGATAAAGAAATTTTTGTGGAAATTACTGGTTCAGATTTAAAAAATCTCGCATTGGTTGCAAATTTACTTGCATGTGATTTATACGATAGAGGTGCAGAGATACTTCCTATAAAAGTGAAATTCCCATATCAAACCCCTTATGGGAAAGAGATTGTATTACCATTTTGTTTTAACAATAAAATTGAAGTGCCATTAGCCCAATTTAAAACTCTTCTCGGAGAGATCCCAGATAAAAACGAAATTGAGATTAATCTTAAAAAAATGGGGTATAATAAAATAAAATTTGAGAATGAAAAAATAGAATGTGTTATTCCTAATTATAGACAAGACATTATGCATCCTGTGGATGTTATAGAAGATTTTGCAATTGGTAAAGGATATGATAATTTTAAGCCCGAAATGCCATCGGAATTTACAGTTGGAACTTTAAGTAAAATAGAAATACTTTCAGATAAAGTTAGAGACATAATGGTAGGACAAGGATTTCAGGAGATTATATCAAATATTCTGAACTCCTCAGAAAATATTTATTTTAAAATGAATAATACTAATAGCTCTGCTGTAGAAATTGCTAATCCTATGACAGAAAGTTATAATCTTTTACGAAACAGTATCATTCCTTCGCTACTTGAAGTAGAAAGTATAAGTGCAAAAGCAGAGTATCCACATAAGATATTTGAAATAGGTGAAATTGCTCTAAAAGATCCAAAAGAAAATTATGGCACAAAAACCTTAGTAAACTTGGGAATACTTTCTTCTAATCCAAGGGCAAATTTTTCTGAAATGCGGTCTTGTATAGATTCTCTTTTTTATTATTTAAATATTGACGATTATCAAATAAAAGAATCTGAGCGTTCATTTTTAATTTCAGGCAGAACAGCGGAAATTATTGTTAACAATAATTCAATTGGATATTTTGGAGAAGTGCATCCTGAAATTCTTCAAAGATGGGACATTAATATGCCGTGTGTAGTAGCAGAATTAACTCTTGATTCAATAATAAAGTAAGAGAGTAAAAGGGGGAAAGTTCCGAGGAGGAAAATTTATGAAATTTGGTCTTTTTAAAAAACAGGAAATAACCACAGAAAAATCTACATTATTAGAAACAAAACAATTCAAAAAAGGCGAAATTTTGTTCAGGCAAGGTGACAAAAGTCATAATATGTATATCCTTCAAAAAGGCAAAGTAGAAATTTATGTAGATGACCAACTTATAAATACTATTTCAAAATCTGGTGCAATAATTGGTGAATCAGCTGCATTATTTAAACAACCAAGAAGTGCTACGGTCAAAGTTATTGAAGATTCAGAATTTATTGTAGTGCCAGGTGAATATATGGACCGAATTATTATGGAAAAACCCGAAATAGGTCTAAATCTTTTACGAACAGTGGTTGAAAGACTTCATAATGCAGGTAAACAAATAGCACGGCTCGAAAAACTTGTAATAGATTATCAAAATGAAGTAAATAAAATTAAAGGCGAATCAATAAAAAACCGAGAATATAAACTCGGAGAACTTTTTTATAATACAGGAATTATTACAAAATCTCAATTGGAAGAGTGTTTAAACATACAAAAAAAATATGCACAAAGAGGAATAAAAAAATCAATTGGGAATATATTAATTGAAAAAGGGTATGCAACAACCTTTCAAGTAATACAAGTTATGAAGCTTCAGAAATCATTATTAGAGGAGGAACATTAATGGCAAGGGGCAAAAGAACAGGATGTGGAGTATGGCTCTTGTTCTGGATAATTATATTTCTCGCTATTTTGATATTAATATTATTAAATAAAAGAAATTTTAAAAAATCAGATATTTCAAAATATATTAAGCCATATATTAATAAGGCTACACGCTCAAAGGTAATATCACCAGTAAAAAAAACTCCTCAAAAAATAAAAGTTTACCTTTATTTTGTAAAATATATAGAAAGTCTTGATAAATTAAAACTTGTCTGTGTGGAACGCACAATTCCTGCAACAACTACGCCACTTATTGACACATTAAGGTTATTAATAAAAGGACCAACTTCACAAGAAGAATCAAAAGGTATAACAAGTGTATTCCCAGGGAATGTAAAACTTTTAGGAGTTAATGTAAAAAATGGAATAGCATATATTGACTTTAATTCGGAAATAGAAACTGGGATAGGTATTCCTATGCTTCAAGCAAGGCTTTACCAAATCATATATACTGCAACTCAATTCCCAGCTGTAAAAAAAGTAAGAATTCTCATAAATGGCAAAGCAAAAGATACTTTTAGTGCCGAAGGGCTCTCTATAAAACATCCTCTTGGGAGACTCAATTCTGAGCCAATTTTTTAAAAATTTTTTGAAACTTTTTTAAAAAAATGTAGTCTAATAAGATAGCAAGGGGTATGAATAAAAAAACTAAAAAATGGAGGGTGATTTTTCACTATGAAACCCAAGAAAAAGGAAGATTACAAAGTAAAAATAAGAGAATCACTTAATGAAGATATACTTTCAATTTATTTAAAAGAGATAAATAAAATTCCACTTTTAACTCGCGAAAGGGAAGAAGAACTTGCTAAAAGAGCAATGAAAGGAGATGAAACAGCTAAGCAAAAACTTATTCAGGCAAATTTGCGTTTTGTTGTAAGTATTGCAAAAAAGTATCAGGTAAGTGGAATTTCACTTATTGATTTAATAAATGAAGGGAACTTGGGGCTTATTATTGCAGCTGATAAATTTGATTACAGAAAGGGTTATCATTTCATCTCTTATGCTGTATGGTGGATAAGACAATCAATTTTAAAAGCAATTGCTGAGAAATCACGTTTAATTCGGCTCCCACTTAATCGTTCAACTGATATAAGAAAAATTGAAGAAAGCATAAATAAACTTACAAATAAGCTCAAACGACCCCCTTCTGCAGCTGAAATTGCAGACCAGCTTGATATGGATAATGAAGAGGTAAACACTCTTTTAAGTGCTGCACAAGGTTATGTTTCGCTTGAAAGTCCTATTGGAAATGATAATTCAAGTGTGCTTTCAGACATTGTTTCTGATACAACAGGTCCAAAGCCTGAAGATAGTGTAATAGCTAATTCTCTTGCTGAAAGTCTTAATGACGCATTGAATAGCCTTTCTGAAACTGAAAGAATAGTTATAAATTTAAGATATGGTTTAAACAATAATAAGAGGATGTCACTTGAAAAAATTGGCAAAAAATTTGGGCTTTCAAAAGAACGAATCAGGCAGATAGAGAAAAAAGCAATAAAAAGACTTAAACACCCCAATCGCAGTCAAAAAGTTAAAACATTTTTAGGTTAATGATGCATAAAATAATTTTTAATCGGCAACTTGTTTACGGAATAAATTCACTTGAAAGCACAGGTGAAATAGCACACAAATATGGGAAAAAAGCACTTATTGTAACTGGCAGAAGTTCAACAAAAAAATCAGGAAGTTTACAGAAACTTCAGGAATTACTTAAAAAGAATAATATTGAATATATTGTTTTTGATAAAGCAATTCCAAATCCAACTGTTGAAATAATTGATGAATGTTCCAAAATAGGGAAAGATGCCAGATGCGATTTTTTGATTGGGATAGGTGGTGGAAGTGCTCTTGATACTGCAAAAGCTACATCAGGAATGATTACCAATCAAGGCTCTGTGGGAGAATATCTGGAAGTAGGAAATAACTATAAAAAAATTGTGAATAATCCTATACCAATGATTGCAATTCCAACAACAGCAGGAACTGGCTCAGAAGCAACAAAAAATGCTGTGATTAATGACCCAAAAAGGAAAATAAAAAGAAGTATACGAAGTGAAAAACTTGTTCCTGAAGTAGCAATTCTTGACCCATCCTTAATTTCTACAGCTCCAAAAAATGTGATTGCACCATCTGCTATGGATGCTCTTACTCAACTTATTGAACCTTTTACAGGCAAAAAGGCACAGCCTATTATTGATATAATAGCTCTTGATGGTATTAAAAAAATCGGAACGAATCTATTAAAATTTATAAATAACCCGTCAAATCTTGATGCAGCACTTGAACTTCTTATCGCAAGCTATTTCAGCGGTATTGCGTTGGCTAATGCTGGGCTCGGAACTGTCCACGCACTATCAAGACCTTTTGGTGGAATGTTTAACCTGCCTCACGGATTAGTATGCGCTATCCTTTTGCCTTATATTACAGAATACAACTGGAAATATAATGTTAATAAATATGCTCAAATTGCAATTGCTCTTGATGAAAATCAAGAAGGACCAAAAGAAAAACTTGCAGAAAAAGTCCCAGAAATAATCTTTAAATTGAATAATGCTTTAGAAATTCCCCCTGACTTTAAAAAATTTAATTTGCCAAAAGAAGATATAGATAAAATAATTGAAGATGCACAAGGGGGAAGTATGAAAAATAATCCAAAAGATTTTACAAAAAATGAATTGAAATCTCTACTTTTAAGAATCTTTTGATTAATAACGAAGTCTTGACATTTATCAAAATAGTAATATATTATTCTATATGAAATATAAAATTTTGTCATTTATTATTTTCATTTTATGTGTTTTAATATACTTCCCTACGAAAACATTAAGAGCAAAAGAGCCTGTTACACCTCAACGATTTATTATTTTAGGTGGTATCATAGGTGGTGCAGAAATTATAAATGGTATTATACAATTATTTTCAAAAAATGACGAAACGATAGAAACAAATCTATCTCCTGAAAAGAAAAAAGAAATAGAAAGATTGCTTTCTCGTTCAAGGCTTCTTGAAATGCTATCAAAAACCGAACAGCCAGATATCTCTGCTGTTTCAAATACAACTTCTCAGACTTCACAAGTAATAAAAAGCACAAATATTACTATAAAAGAAGAAAAAGCAAAACCACTTTCAGAACAGGTAGGAGTTATTCCTTCAGAAGAGAAAGAATATTTTGTATATAAAATTACGAGTTATACATATAAAACCGTAAAAAAGTATGAAAAAGGAGCTGTTGATTATTATGAAGTAGGGGTCGCATATTATAACATAGGGAAAAAACAAAAAGCAAAAGAGTATTTACTCCATACTATTGCAATTAATGTTAGAAAAGAAGAAGCAATAGAATTTCTTATAAAACATTATAATATGACACGGAAAGAGATACTTATAGAAAAGAAGAAATATAAAAAATTAAACACAATTGAAAAAAAATGAGTCTAACAGTATGAGCTTTGAGTGCCTGATAAAAAATTACATATTCTTAAAATGCACAAAAATAAAAAATAATATATAACTTTCTATGCTTCTTTCAGACATTATAGATACACTTCTGTTTTACCCCAAAAAAAAGTTGAATTTTAAAATTTATGTGATATATTATGCTTTGATGAAAAAAGTTACTATAACATATATAGTTTTGTTACTTTTTTTACTTTCACCAAATTTAAATTCTCAAAGTATTACTATATTTACAGATGGATTTGATAACTTTGATAATATTAGTAAAAGAAGTAATATTAAAATAACTAATATTAGTGGGACCAAATATATTTGTCTCTCAAATTCGTTGGGGAAGGCGAATGGATATACAATCTCTTCTAATATAGTGCTCTTCAATGGATACAATTGGGAATATCTTATTTTTGATTATTCAATTATTGGGAGTAGCGGAAATGCGTTTTTTTACATTGATATTCTAAAATCAGACAATACAGTATTAATTAATGACATTACTAATGAGCAATATTTTATTGGAAATATTACTTTTTCAACAATAAAATTAAAAGCTAAACTTGCAAAAACACCAGGCGGAAATAAGCGTCCCATATTAGAGTTCTGGAAAATCACAGCTGCACCTAAATCAAAAGAAACAAAATACGAACCAGTTCGCACAGGTGTATTTTACGGAGCTCCAGCACCGCTTAAAATAAAAAGTTCTTCAGATAAGATTCGGTTTTATTATAAATTAGAAAATAATTGCTGGGTAACACTTAAAATATATAATATAAACTATAAGCTTGTAAAAATAGTTCAAAACGAGGAATATTATTCAGCTGGAAGTAATCTTGACGCAAGTTGGGACGGAAAAAACGGAATAGGGCAACCTGTAATAAGTGGAGTATATGTAGCAATTTTAGAAATAAAAAATGAAAATGGAGATATAGAAAAATTGGATCCATTTTCATTCGCTGTAATCCGATAATACAATACAAAACAATATTAAAAAAATGGGGATGAAAAAATGGGGACGGTGAACAACTTTATTAACTTTATTAATAATTTTTCAATAGAAACTATACTTTATTAACACAAATTATTGTAAAGGAAATTGAGCTTTGCTATAAAAATGGTAAGTCAAAATAAAAATCCTCTTATTTTTCTTTAATCCCCCTCTATTTTTTAACAATAAAATATAAATTTTCTAAAATCTGCAGATTATTTGCTATAATCTTATCTTGGTCCTATGCCTTCCCTCTTTATATTACA
>CAZSCZ010000044.1:0-14514 GCA_964605455.1 uncultured Spirochaetia bacterium | reverse complement strand
AAGATGAAGAAGAACATGAGAGCGAATAGAATCACTAAAGATAAGAGTAGAGCCAGGGTGAAAGCAATATGTTGAAATCCGGCAAATTTTTATTATTAATTGTTATTGCAACCATTTTGGTAAAGGTGCCTGTGTATGCGGAACATATTACTGCTAATCTTACTATATTTACATCTACTGCGCAAGTAAAATTAAAGCCTGATATACTTATTGGAATGCATGCAGAGGTATGGCGTTTCGGTGAGGGAACTAATACAGGTTTTAAAAAAGACAATATGGTAATTGAATGGACAAATGTTAATTTTCCGTTAACTAATAGTTGGAGAGTTGCAGCAGATTATATAAAAATCACATATGCGTGTTCAAGTTTTGATGAGGAATGGGGTATTGCATTATACACAGATAATACTAATAGTTCAATAGCGCCTTATCCATATAGGGGTGGTGGTAACCCTGCTGGTTTAGTAAGTTCTAATGGAATGTATGTGCTTGAAATGGTATGGCAAATAAGAGGCACCTATGTAAGTGTGGCACCAACAATTTCTGCGCCTAAAGTAGAAAATGGTATTGCATACTTTACGAATGGTA
Source organism: uncultured Spirochaetia bacterium (assembly GCA_964605455.1). Taxonomy (GTDB): domain Bacteria; phylum Spirochaetota; class JAHITG01; order JAHITG01; family JAFGFC01; genus CAZSCZ01. The sequence goes on along the minus strand of CAZSCZ010000044.1, from coordinate 13,926 downwards.
ATTATTACTGGGCATGGAAATATTTTATTGATAAAAGTTCCTCTGAACTAACAAATACAGCCTCAAATACAAATTGGCCAGCAACTGAGATTGACTCATATAATTATTATGCTGTGCCTGTTTGGAGGTATCTGTGTCAGATGGGTGGTGCACCATCTGAACGATGGCAAGCTTATCCCGAGTGGTATGTAGCAAGAATCTATTTGGGAGCTAATTTTGCTGCAGCATGTGTTGGACAAACATATAAGGCTGCTATTGTGCTGGAGCTATTCAGTGAATAGTCTGTAGGGAACAGGTATGCCTGTTCCTATATTTTAATAGGACTAAAGTCCTGTTTCTACATATTTTTAGAAAATCTGAATTGTTACTTTCAGACAACAGTGTAATTTCCTATCTTGGCGATATACAGACAGTATGAAAAAATAAAAAAATATGAATGGAATGATTAGGGGAGTTATTAAAAATAAGGTTTTTTGGCTGATAATTATATTATGCTGTATTCAAACTTTAGTATTTGCTGTAGCGAAAGAGATAAGATTTGATTTTGATAATGACAACAGTATTGAATATGATATACAGAAGATAGAGGTATGGCAGGGCAAATTAAGACTTGCACCAACAGGATTCTGGACAAATACAGGGGAATATAATACAAATTTTAGGCCTGCTTGTTTGTTTGAAGATTCTAAAAATAATTTATTTTATATATGTGGGTATGCTACAGGGGGTGTAATTCGTAAAAGTACTAATTATGGTATGAGCTTCATTTCGACAAAGAGTTTAGCTGTAGGTGATGGGCTTTGCAATATTATAGAAGCAGGAGATGGTAATTTGTATGCTGCGGGCTTTTGTTGTGGGTACGGAGCGTGTTACAAAAGTACTAATGAAGGTAATAGCTGGTATCCACTACCTTTTGGCTCAGTTAATGGTGGTCGTGTGTTTGAAAATAGTAAAAATAATTTATACTATTGGTGGTGGGCTGGTGGTCCACCTTTTGTCTCACACCTCGGTGTAAGTACTAATTATGGATTAAGCTGGGTGACTATATATGCTGTTACAAACGCAACTGCTACACCATCTCATCCTTACTTATTTGGTAAATGGCTATTTGAATTAAATAATGGTGATTTATTAGCATATTATAGTTATTATAATGGATTTTATATCTCATCAAATTATGGGACAAATTGGTCTCTTATTGCTCAGACCTCAAATTATAATGTTTGGGGTGGTGTATTACGAGCAAGTGATGGTAACATTTATGCTTATGGGGGTGATGGTATTTTAAAGACAGAAGATGAAGCACAGAATTGGCAGGTGGTTTCAACTGAGTCTTGTGGTGAACTCATAGAAGCAGATGATGGTATTTTCTATAAAACTTATCAATCTAATGTGTGGAAAAGTTTTGATAAAGGATATAGCTGGCACAAAACTCCGAATTTAATTAAAGATACAGTTGATTTTGGTAAATATTTAGATGGTGCTTTGATTCAGGCAGATGATGGTAGAATTTATGTTGGTGCTGCTACTAACGGTTATAAGGGTGGCTATGTTTTTCGGTCAGGCTATGCTTTATCATCGCAAGCAACTTTATTTTTTGCACCGCAGTATGTTAATGAATGGCTCTCTTTTTCTAAATCTGATAACTTGAATGGTGGCAATATAATTTATGAATTTGCTTATTCTACTGATAATGGAAATACTTGGAGTGAATGGCTCCCACTTACTGATGAGAATTTAAGAAATACTCCTTGCAAATATGATGGTAATGATAGATTAAAAGTCCGAATATCTCTGTATTCTTTAAATCATAGCAAGACACCAGAAATTGATTGGATAAGTTTGCAATATACTGATAAATATATAGAAACACTTGATAATGTGATTATTGCACCTAATCCTTTTAGACCAAATAAAGATAATATTGATTATGTTATGTTTTATAATTTGCCAGCACAATTTGAAATAAAAGTATATTCCATAGGTGGTGGAGAAGTTTTTCATACAACAGCTAATTCAATAGCTGGGTGTTGGCAATGGAATGTTAAAAATAATGATGGTAAGATGTTAAAAAGCGGTGTGTATATTATATATATAGAAGATACTAAAGGTGCTCAGAAAATTTTAAATTTAGTAGTAATAAGGTGAAAGGTATAAAGATAATTTTAATAGTTTTATTATTATGCTCAAATATTTTTGCAAAAGAGTCAGATTCTATATTACAATTTCTTAAAATCAGCCCAGCACCAGAAGTGTGTGCTTTGGGAAACTCTTGTGTTTCAGTTTCCGGTAATGCTAATTTATTATATTATAACCCTTCTTTAACTTCATTCTTTTATTTAAAACCAAAACCTTTTGCATATACTCCAGACACATATTCATTATATGCTAAACATAAGCCACCTCTATTAAAAGCTGTGAATATTTCTTTATCCTATATAAAATATTTTGAGTCATTAAATTATGGTGCGATATTTAGCACATTTTTGCTAAAAAGGATAGGGACAGTTGGAATAGGTATCATAAGCTTATTTTATAATGAAATATCCAAGACACGAATAGATGAAGATAATTATGTTCTATTAGACAAGATGAGTATAGGTGATTACTGCGTTATAATGAATTATAGCCGTAAGATAAATAATGAAATAGGGGCAGGAATAAATCTGAAAGGGATAATAGAGAAATTAGATGATAGCACTGGTAGTTCTGTTGCAGCAGATATAGGTGCAATATATAATAGGCATAAATGGGGAATTGGAATTTCTATTCAAAATATTGGATTCCCAGTGAAATTTGATAATGAAAGATTTAATTTACCGTTAGATTTTCAGATAGGTGGACATTATGTATTAAACAAGAGGAAGTTTCTTATAAATCCGGGAGACAGAATATTATTTACAGGGATGGTAAAGAAAGGAATTGAGACCGAATTCATTACTGGTGCTGGGATAGAATATAGTTGGCGCGAGATCGCATATATAAGAATAGGATATCAATTATTTGGGAATGAAGACGGCATAAAGATAGGCACTGGAGTAAAATATAAAAATATGATGTTAAATTATTGTATAAATTTTCACACAAGTTTAGGTATAGTTCACAGGATAGGTTTTTCAATGCTTATAGAGAACAAGCGAAGAATTCCAGCGCCAGATACAACAGACAAGTTATTCCAGAAAAGTAAGCGAGGATTAGAAGTAGCAATACCAAATGATATATTATTTGAATATAATAAAGCTGAATTAAAAATTGAGTCATATAAGATATTAGATAGAGTTGTAAAAGAGATTAGAAAACATCCTGAGTATATGGTAAGGATAGAAGGTAATACAGATAATATAGGTAGTGAAGAATATAATTTAATACTTTCACAAAAGAGAGCATATTCTGTATATAATTATTTAAAATGTGCAGGAATAGAAAAAGAGCGGATGATACCAATAGGACTTGGGGAGAGTAATCCTGTGGCGAGTAATGATACAGAAGAGGGGAGACAGATGAATAGGCGAGTAGATATAGTCTTGATAAAAAAGGAAGGAGAAGATTTTATAAGCGACTTAATAAAAGAATTGCCTAAATTTGAGCGTGATAATGTAGAAGTCCTTTTTTATGAAGGTTTGGATAGATATTATAGATTAGACCCCAAAGGTGCAATAGAGTTATGGAAAAAGATAAGAACTCAAAATGAAAAGTTGCAGAGATTAATAGATGAAAAAATTGAAAAAGTAAAAAATGAGATAAAGCAAGGGATGCACAAGATAGATGTTAAAAATGAAAACAATTAATATAATAATTTTAATATTAGTATTATTTATTGATACTATTAATGCACAAATTATGGTAGCACCAAGTCATATTGAAGTTTATGGAGAAAAAGGTGCATTGCGAGAAGGATATTTTACTGTATTTAATAATGGTGATAAAGAAGCAGGTATTACTATTAATTTAAGAAAATGGAAATATACTAAAGGGAACGATGATTTAAAGGTTTCTGATTGGTTAAAAGTTGAGCCAATAGATTTTATTATACCGCCACATAGTAAGAAATTTGTAAAATATTCTGTTACAATACCTGAAAATCTTTATGGAGAAATGTCAGCAATGGTTGGGTTCAGACTTAAAGGTAAAGGCTCTATTGTTCAGCAGATAAGTATAGCTCTGTATGTAAGATGTATTGAAACCTCAATTATAAAAGGCGAGATTGAGTCTGTTTCATTTGTTACTAATTATCCACTTATGTATAATAAGTCTGAATCAAGATTTTATATATTAAAAATTAAGCTTAAAAATCTTGGCAATGTTCATCTTAGACCTAAGGGTGATGTTGTTATAAAAGATAGAGAAGGAAACATAGTAAGTAATTTAAAAATAAGATATGGTGGTGTGGTTTTTCCTGGAAAAGAAAAATTCTATTATACTTCCAAATTAAATCAGAATTTAAAAGATGGATTATATACTGCTGTTGCAACAATGAAATATCTTGATGTCCCAATAAAGAGTAAATGTATTAAATTTAAAGTTAATAATAATAAAATATATCAAGTTGTGGAAGAAAAATTTTCTAAATGAAGGTATGTAATATTTTTGTAAGATGATAATTTAGGAAATATAAGATGCATCTTATGGAGAAGAATGTAAGGGATTTTAAAAAAGTGTTGACAAAATATTATAAAAGAAGTATATTTGTGGCAGAGACTAAAAATCAAAGATTGAAAATGTATGTTCTTTTACAAAATGGATGGAAAAGTCAGGATAAACAATTTCCGAGAATTTTTAAATTAATTATATAGGATAGGCTGAGGGGATTCTAATCCTGCTGGATATGCGGGATAGGAATGCTACTCATATATGATTGAAGGAATAGTGTATAATACCGAATGTCTAAATATAGAAGTTAGCAAAATTTGATATGTCAGATTAAATTTAGCTGGAGGAAAGGTATGATTTTAAGATTATGTATGGTTATTTTAATATTAATTACAAATATAAATTTCTTATTCTCTACTAAAATTGAGATTAAAGGGCGACAATTATATGTAAATGATAGACCTTTTACTATTAAAGGAGTATGCTATTATCCTGTGCCTGTAGGAAAAACAGTTTATACTTATAAATGGGATGAGGACCCATCAATGTATAATACAGATTTTCCTATGATAAAACAGATGGGTGCTAACTGTATTAGAACATATTATGATTTAACAATAGAAGATGCAATGGATGCTGCGTATAAAAATGGCTTATATGTAATTATGGAATATTTTGTTATTTGGAATACTAATTATAGTGATACTACAGTAAAGACACAGGTTTTGAATGGCGTTAAAAGAATGGTTGATAGATGGAAAGACCATCCTGCGTTGTTGATGTGGTGTATTGGACATGAAGTGAATTTTAATATCCATCTTAAGAATGGTGAGTTAGTGCAGGATGCAATAGCAACAAACAGGCTACAAACATGGTATACTTTTTTAAATGAGATTGCAGGTAAAATTCACGAATGGGAATCACCATATTGGCATCCTGTAACTTACGGAGAAGGAGTAGCAGATGCAACGAATTTTGGGATTTGGAGAGATATATATGGGCGTTCAGGTGCAGATACAGTAGGTAATACTGTATTTCATTCAGATGACGCTAATATGACTAATTTTGATATCTGGGGTGTTCAGACTTATCAGGGGAAGGGATTTAATGTAAATTTTTTTGAAACATATGCATCTCTCAGTTCCAAACCTTTGTGGATTGCTGAAACAGGTTGTGATGCCTGGGATGCTATAAATAATATAGAAGAACAGAATAAACAGGCTGAATATATTGAGGCTCAATGGAAACAGATAGAAGAAAATTTAAGTGCAAAAAAAGCTGATAATGTTTGTGTTGGTGTAACATTCTTTTCCTGGTCAGATGGTTGGTGGAAATATAAATTTGGTGATAATTTAACTCATAATACTAATGGTAGTTGGGCTAATCCATATTATTATGATTACCAAGTAACAGCATCTGGAACTAATCGTAATATGAATGAAGAATGGTGGGGGGTTGTTTCTATTTTTCCTGATACCTATCAAAAAACACCCAGAAAAGCGTATTATACTCTCCAAAGCTTATGGATAAAAGGAGATGACGAAGAAAATCAACTGAATAATATTCTTTTCAGAAAAGAATCTGTTAATGTTCCTAATCCATTTGTTATAGGGCAAGATGATTATACAGATATATGGGTTTATTTAAATTATTCCTCTGTTGTAAAAGCAGTAATTTATGACTATTCTGGAAAGTTAATACGGACTTTAGATAATCCAATAGAATATCCAGGCTATATTTATCAATTAAGATGGGATGGAAAAGATGAGAATAATAATGAGGTAATGACAGGGCTTTATTTATGTAAGATAACTGCTGAATATAAAATTAAAGATTCATCACAACAAGAGACACAAATTATTAAAATTGCAGTATTAAAATAGGCAGTATTTTTATATACTGGCAAAATATTTATTAATGAAAAAATTTTTATATGGAGTGTTAATATATGAAAAAGAGTAGTATATTTATTTTTCTGATATTATTTGCATTAAATTTACAAGCTGTTACATTACTTGACTTAGGATTTCAGACCAGAGCAGTAGGGATGGGAAATGCTTTCTCTGCATTATGTGATGATTCTTCTACAATTTATTATAATCCTGCGTTGCTGTATCATATTGAGAAGCATCAGGTCTCAATAGGATATTCTCATCTTTTTTTAACTGCTAATAATTTTAATCTTTCTTATATCTATCCTAAATTATTATTAAAACCTGATGTTGGTGTATCAATTGGGATAAGTTCATTATTTGATAGTGATATTAAAACTTATTTGCCAGTTAGCTATGGAGAACCTGGGGATTATACTACAGGTGATAATTTTAATTTTTATGAAAATTTATTTATTATTGGTGGTGGTGCAAAGATTAAAAATATATGGATGATGCAGATAAGTGGTGGTGTAAGTATAAAATATTTTAATAGAGGATTGGAAAATATAAAATCAAATGGGTTTGGATTTGATATTGGAGTTAATGTAAAACATAAATTATTTAATTTTGCAATTGTAATTAAAAATATTTTAGGAAGATTATATAGTGAAAGCAAAATTAGTAGTAGTGATATTAAAGAAGATATTCCTATTACATTAAGAACAGGAACATTATTACGAATTAAACGAATTATTAGAAAGATTTTCAAGCCTGTGGAGAAGAGGCCAAGTGTTGATAGTTTCAATAGGTCATCTCAGTATCTCAACTATGAGATTAATCCTGTAATAGATACAGAATTCGTTTTTGATAAAAAGTTTAGATTTAATATATTTACAGGAATAGAAGGATGGCTTAATAATTTAATTGCGCTACGATGTGGATATAATAATCTTCAAGGGCTATCTTGCGGTGGCAGTGTTAATATTTCTCAGATAAGGGTTGATTATAGTTATAGTATTCATTCTGAACTTGAAGGAACTCATAAAATCACAGGAACATATTATTTTTAAGAGCTAAAATTAAATAAAAGCATAGGAGGAATGTTGTGAGGCAGTTTTTGTTATATTGTATAATACTTTTAATGTTTTATATTAATTTATTTGCTCAACAGGACCCTATAATAAAGCCCGGTGAAATGAGAATAGATTTTTTGCCAGAATTTCATTTAATTGCAAATTCACCTATTTCAGGATGGTATGCTACAAATTCTAATTTGGATAAGGTATTTGTTAAGGATAGTTCTAAAAAAAGAGAATATAGATTTACAAATGGTGAATATTTGTTTTTTGATTGGTGGTTTATGCCAATAAAAGGTTTAAAATTAAATCTTGGGTATGAATTGGTTCTTGATTATGCTGATACATTTTATCAACCTGTAAATCTTGAGCACAGACTTCATAATGAATATTTTGAGAAGTTTACTAAAGAAGATTTGGAGCGAGGTATTGATTTAGAGAAGATAAAAGAACGGATAAGATTGTGGAAAGGAAAGATTGAATATAGAAACAATTTTATACATTCACGATTTTATAAAGGATATGGTCATCCTGGCTGGCATAATGATGGTGATATATTTGGGTTCTATCCAGAACAATGGGATGTAAAAAATTATAGAAGAGTAGGTGGAGAAGCAGCACCATTTGCGTTTGAGACTGACTTAAATATTAATTTAAAAGGCAAAAATTTTGGGCTTTTAAGTGTAGCAGCTGGCCCTGAACCTTTATGGGGAAATGATTTCTCATATTATGCAAAATATACTTATAAATATAGATTCTGGGTTCCAACATTACTTTTTAAATATGAAAAAATAGAATGGGGCTTAGAAGATGAGAAAATATGGGCATTAGCTTTGACTACAAAATATTATGGGATAAGAAGAATATTTATAGAAGGTGGGGTCTTATTTCAGCCATTTAGAGTTAATGAGGAATATACAATTACACATAAAACTGATCCTGGTAAAGGGTATGGTGAATCTGATTATTATATTGAAACGCGAAAAACAAGCTATTGGGATGCTTTTGGATTTAAAATAAAAGGTAGCACTCCATTAGTTCCTTATTTATATAAAACTACATTAACTTATACTTATCTTGGAAAAGTGGCTGGTAATATGCATAAAATAGATTTGGAATTGGAGAAGAAGTTTAAACCATATTATTCCTTATATTGGCAGAACATAGTAAGATTTCCTGTTGAAGGTCCTGAAGTTTTAATTTTGGAAGGCACAGAAGATACACCAGGACAACCTATAACACAACCTCGCGATAGATACGACCCATTCTGGGTAAATAGTAAAAATAGAAAAGCTTATATATCAACAATAACTTTTATATATGACCCTACGCCCGGCTCTTGGATTTTTAAATATTATCCTAATATTATTGAATTATGGAATTTGAACTATTATGAAACTTCACCTTTTGCATTAATAATTAATTATAAATTAAGCTATTATCCTGATACAACGGATTTAGAGCCGTATAAAAATTCATTAAATGAATGGCTTTGGCCAGGTGATTATGATATAACTGCGGTGCGTGGTCCATCTGCACCTTTAACAGGTTGTTGGGCTTTAAAACGACCTATCCACTTTGTTACTATTGTTGGTGAATTTAAAGTTTTAAGAAATGGTCTAATTATTTGTCTGGCAAAAGCAGGCGAACAACTTGCTCAAATACCAATCGCTTATACAGAAAGCACTTATGAACTTACACCTTTAACAAGAATGTTTGACATATCAATAACATTCTTTAAGTATCCTTATCTTTCAACTTTTGAATATGGACATAATGTATATGGACCTGAATACTGGTATCAGATATTAGGTGGCGTGATTGACAATATGTACAAATTCTCTTTTAAATATAATATTAATAAAAATAATGAATTAGAATTTCAATATATAGGCTTTAGGGAAACTGATAATAAATACTTTTTAAATAAGCTTGGGCCATTTGATGAATTTAGACTTTCTTATAAAGCAAAATTTGGAACAAGATTTTCTGTATATCCTTCAAAATCCCCTTATAGGGAAAGATATAGAAGAAAGGTATATAGGAAAAAAAGAAAGAAGAGAAAAGTGAAGCCTAAAACAGTGGAAGAGAAAAAAGAATTGGAAGAGGAAATAGATAATTTATTAGAGGAAGAATAGGAGGTATATAATGGTAATGAAAAAGATTGTTTTCATTATTTTTACTATATTGATATTAAATACTTGTTCTCAGGAGCCATTAACACCATTAGAGGACCCCACGAAGTATTCGCATACATGGAATTTGGGGAGATGGGTTATTTATGAAGATGCACTAAACACACTTGGTGGAGATATTCTCTATTATCCTTCGGCGCCTGGGAAAGAGATAATGTATCTTGAAAATAGAAAAGATGGGACCGCATATAGTGGTGAGAAATATTTTCGGCTATATTGGAGCGGTGGAAAGATATGGTGGGAAGCACAGCCACCTGATAACCCAACCGATAGATATGAATGGTCTTTTGCTGGTATTAGCTTTATTGTTGCAACAAGGTCAGAATATTATGATATAACAGAGCCATTGGATTTAACAGAAGGTAAATATACAAAAATAACTTTTTACGCAAGAGGAAAATTGTCGGAGGGTTACCATGTAAAGTTTGAAGGTCCAAATGGGGCTATAAATGACAATATAACTAATTTAAGTGAAAATTGGCAGAAATATGAAATTGAATTGAAAGATTTAAACAATATAAAAGACTTTTTTAAAGTAACAATTTATTATCCTGCAGCAGAGGGTGGGGCTGAACCAGGTAAAGGTGGATATGTTGATTTTGATTTGGTTACCTATGAAAAATAAGTTTTTTAAGTATGGAATAGGTTTGCTGGACCAGAAAAATAAAGCGAGCTTCATTAAATTAATTACCCTACAAAAAAATTTTTGACAAGTTCAATCTTTATTGCAGGAAAGTTTTTTTTGTGTGAATGTGATTTGTAAAAATATAATATTATTTTCTTTTACAATTGTTGCTTTGCCATTAAAGAGGTTTAATACCTTGGTAAAATATAAAAAATTAAGCTTGTTCTGACGCTGAGTGGGTGTTATAAATAATTCATTAAAAATTTTTTCTTCATCCAGTATTTCTTTATCAAATCTTTCAGTAAAATTTATAGTTATTAATAGTGTAGAATGGTCTTTTAAAATTTTTACTTTTAATTTCCTTAGTTGTGTTGTAAATTTGAATAATTCATATAGAATAACAGTAAAAAACCTTTTAATCATATCAGGTTCACTAATAAGATAAGGATGATTTTCAATTTCTAAAAAAATCCGTGAATCTATATCATCTGTGATAGTTTTCATTTCGTTAATAATTCCTATTAAAGTTTCTTTAATATTTATCTCTCTACAAGCTAATTCAGAACTTTCTTTTATTTTAACAGTATCAGAGGCATTTCGCATCAGTGTTTCCATATATTTAGCATTAAATAAAATCTCGCTTAAAATATTTTTTGTTTCCTCATCAAGTTCAGAAATGTATCCTTGTGTAAGTAATTCAAGATTTGATAAGATTGCAGTTAAAGGATTTCTTAAAGCATGAACTATTTCCCTTATACTAAACTGTTCTACCATTATTCTTCTCCTCCTCCTTTAATTTCTTTAATTTCATCTACTGCTATTTCAATAGATGGGATGTTTAATTTTTTTAATTTTTCAATAAGTTCATATGTTAAAATTGTTCCACGTGGTAGTAAAATCATCTGTGGATTAAGTTTTAAATCTGCAGCAAGAATCATATTAGGTTTTGCCTCATTAATAGGGATCTTTTTAAATATAACTCCTTTTCCAACAATAGATTTACGCAAAACTTTCTGTGGCTCAATAATTTTTTCATCTTTTTGTTGTTTATGGTTTTCTGGCGGTAGCTCCCCAAGAGATTTTTTTATCCGCTTAAGTAAGTCTTCTTGTGTATAGGGCTTTATCACATAATCTGTTACTTTTAATTTGGACAATTCTACTATATATTCTATATCACCAAAGGCTGTTAAAACTATGATAGGAATTTTATTTAAAATTGGGTCCTCTTTTATTTTTTTAATTGTACTAAACCCATCCATAATTGGCATATTTAAATCCATAATAATTAAATCAGGCACATAATTCCTTATTAAAAGAATACCCTCATATCCATTTTGTGCAGTGATTACAATATAACCTTCTTTTTTAAGTAGTCTTCTTAAAGATTCAACAATAAAATATTGGTCATCAACAATTGCAATGGTTTTCATTATTTATTTATCTCAATAAAAATTACATACCAGCTATAGCAGAAATTTCAATTAATGCGCCCAGCGGGAGCTGTGAAACACCTACTGTAACTCTGGCAGGGAAATTGTTATTTTTAAAAAATTTTTTGTATTCTTCATTAAATGCTTGAAAATTATTTAAATCCGTGAGATAAATGTCACATTTTATCAAATTATCAATAGTGAGATTTTCTTTCTTTAATATGGCAATAATATTCTTCATAACTTGCCGTGTTTGTTTATGTATCCCACCTTTTACTAATTTATTTGTCCGTGGATTTATAGGAATTTGACCTGATATAAATATTAGATGCCCGTATGTTGTAAGTATAGCCTGTGAATATGGACCTACAGGCTCAGGCGCATTTTTTGTATAAATTTTGCGTTTCATTATACATTAATTTATAATGAATTTATTTGAATGTCAATAATTTTTTTAATGAAACCGGGGACGGTGTAATGAAACCGGGGACGGTGCACAACTTTATAAACTTTATAAACCAATATATCTCAATGTAATAAAGTTGTGCACCGTCCCCCCCAATGTTGACATTTTTAAGAAAATGTGGTATAATATATATAAAAGATTAAAGATTAAAAGGGGGAATGGCGATGCTTTAATTGTTTATATGTATTAGATTATAATTTTCGGCTACTCCTAAGGAAGATGGAAGGAGAATAAGAAAGTGAAAAAGGGTATAATTTTGATAACATTTTGGCTTTTTGGTATTACTTTGCTGATATTTAACAGTGCGTTTGCAAATTTTTCAGGGCCCACATCTTTTGGCACAGGGGTTGGTTGGGGTTCCATAGTGTTGGGGGATATTAATAATGACGGCTATTTGGATTTGATTGTTACAGGTTGGAGCACCACTGGTGCCAGGCTTGACAAATATATAAATGATGGCACAGGAACTTTTACAAGCACACCTTTTGGCGTAAAGGTTAGTGGTGATACTTCCATAGCGCTTGGGGATATTGACGCTGATGGTGATTTGGATTTGATTGTCGCAGGCTCAGATGGGTCTACGCGGAGGCTTGACAAATACATAAATAATGGTGATGGAACTTTTACAGGACCATACACAAACTGGGGCACAGGGGTTTGGGAGAGTTCCATAGCACTCGGTGATATAGATCAGGATGGTGATTTAGATTTGATTGTTACAGGTGAGGATAACAATAGCATTCGTAGGCTTGACAAATATATAAATAATGGTGCTGGAGATTTTACAGGGCCAATAACGAACTGGGGCATAGGAGTGTATCAAGGTTCCATAGCACTTGGAGATATTGATAATGATGGTGACTTGGATTTGATTGTTTCAGGAATGGATGCCAACACCAATTGCAGGCTTGATAAATACATAAATAATGGTAATGGAAATTTTACTGGACCAACAAGCTTTGGCACAGGTGTTCATAGGGGTTCCATAGTGTTGGGGGATATTAATAATGACGGCTATTTGGATTTGATTGTTACAGGTTGGCGAAAAGGCTCTTTGCACAGACTTGACAAATACATAAATAATAGTGCTGGAAATTTTTCAGTATCAACAAACTGGGGGAAAGGGGTTTGGCTAAGTTCCATAGCACTCGGTGATATAGATCAGGATGGTGATTTAGATTTGATTGTTACAGGATATGATGGCACTACTAATAGGCTTGACAAATATACAAATAATAGTGCTGGAGATTTTTCAGGACCAATCACAAACTGGGGCAGACAAGTTGAGTATAGCTCCATAGCACTCGGTGATATAGATCAGGATGGTGATTTAGATTTGATTGTCACAGGATATGATGGCAGCACTTATTGGCTTGATAAATATATAAATACTAACTCTACAACAAATAAGTTACCAAATGCTCCAACTATAATAAATACTGTTAATTCTGATGGTTATTGGCAGTTTGCCTGGTCTCCACCACTTCCTGATGACCATACTCCAATAGGTTTAATGCGATACAAAATCGCTATTGGCACTAATTCAAGTGGTGTTTATGACTATATTTCAACAAATATAGATTATCCGCGTGGTCAGGCTAATATTGGCAACATACCTCAAGGCTGGATTGATAGCTCTCAATGTTCATATCAATCAAAAATACCTGTAA